>JALONX010000530.1 GCA_025454695.1 Chloroflexaceae bacterium | reverse complement strand
CCGCGCCGGGCGGCTGCAACCGCTCTACCGCCAGGAGCAGCGCCCGCCGCTCGGCAGCACCCTACCCGACCGGCGCATCTTCGCCGGGAAGCGCTACCTGCCGATTGGCCTGGTGGAAGCCGGGCGGGGCTGCCACTTTCGCTGCGAGTTCTGCGCCGTGCAGGCCTACTTCCACAACAGCCAGACGCGCCGCCCCACCGAGGCCATTCTGGAGGAGATTCGCCAGAGTGGGCGCCGATTCATCTTTTTTGTAGATGACAACATCACCTCCAACCTGGAGGAGGCCAAAAACTTCTTCCGCGAACTGGCGAAGCTGAAGGTGCGTTGGGTCAGCCAGGCCAGCATCAACGCCGCCCACGACGAGGAGTTTCTGCACTTGATCAAGGCCAGCGGCTGCCAGGGGCTGCTGATCGGCTTTGAAACGCTCAACCCCAACAACCTGCGGCTGATGCACAAGGGCTTTAACACCATGAAGGGCGGCTACGAGGTGGCGCTGGCCAACCTGCGGCGCTACGGCATTCGCCTCTACACCACCTTTATCCTCGGCTACGACGACGACACGCCCGAAACCTTCCGCGAGACGCTGGCCTTTGCCCAGGAGCAGCGCTTTTTTATGGTCGCCTTTAACCACCTGACGCCCTTTCCCGGCACGCCGCTCTACCAGCGCCTCAAGGACGAAGGGCGCATGCTCTACGAACCCTGGTGGCTCCACCCGGACTACCGCTACGGCATGCTGCCCTACCACCCCAGGGGACTCACGCCGGACGAGGTGCAACGGCAGTGTGTGGTCATGCGCGGCAGCTTCTACAGCCTGCCCTCCATGCTGCGCCGCTCGCTCGATGTTCAGGTCAACACCAAGGGCCCGTTTATGTGGTGGAACTTTTTTGTGATCAACTGGCTGATGCGGCGGGAGGTGCTGCAACGCCATAACTACCCCCTGGGCGATGCGACCTACCAGGGCGAGTTGCTCAAAACCAACGCATGGCAGGAGGTGGAATGTGAAACGTGAAACGTGAAGCGTGAAGCGTGAAACGTGGAATGTGAAACGTGAAACGTGAAACGTGAAGCGTGAAGCGTACTGCGTGAAGCGTGAAACGTACTGCGTACTGCGTACTGCGTACTGCGTAAATTGAAATAATCGTCAATCGTCAATCGTCAATCATCACTCGTCAATGCTCCGGCTCCGGTCTCCGGTCTCCGGTCTCCGGTCTGCCGTCAGGCACTCGCATGTCCATCATCTTTGACCTCGCCACAGCCGCCGATGACGCCGCCCTGCGCCGGATTGTGGCGTGCAACCCGGTGCCGGGCAGCATCAGCCTGACGTATGAGCGGGAGCCGAACTATTTTGCCGGTTGCGCCACGTCGGGCCAGTTCTTCCAGGTGCCGGTGGCCCGCGACACCAGCACCGGGGCGCTGGCGGGCTGTGCCTTCCGTGCAGTGGGCCAGCGGTTTGTGAATGGCGCGCTGCAGCCGGTGGGCTACCTCAGCCAGTTGCGGGTTGACCGCCCGTACCAGGGCCAGGGGCTGACGCGGCGGGCCTTTCACTACTTCCGTGAGCTGCATGCTGATGGGCGCACGCCAACGTACCTGGCGACGATTGTGGAGGGCAACCGGCTGGCCCGACGGCTGCTGGTGGAGCAGCCCGCGCCTCACTTCCCCCGTTTCCGCGAGCTTGACCGAATTGTGACGCTGGCGCTGCTGGTGCGCAGCAATTTCTCGCAAAGCCGCAAAGTGCGCAAGGGCGAGCAGATGGATCAGCATGATGTTTCAATTGTGCCGGGTAGTTGTGAGGCGCAGTCGCAGATCATCGCTTTTATGCAGCACTACGGCGCACAACGGCAGTTTTTCCCCCACTACGGTCTGGAGGATTTTGCAGGCGGGGCGGCGACGGCGGGCTTCCAGGTGGAGGATGTTTGCGTCGCCATGCAGGGGGGCGAGCCGCTTGGCCTGCTGGGCCTGTGGGATCAAGGGGCCTACAAGCAAACGGTGGTGCAGCGCTACGGCGGGGCGCTGGGCTGGCTGCGCCCGGCGATCAACCTGGCGGCGCGGGCCTGGGGCGCACAGCCGCTGCCAGCGCCAGGCCAGCGGTTGCGCTTTGCCTACGCCAGTTTTGTCTGTGTGGCCGAAGCGCGGGTTTTCCCCTCGTTGCTGCGCTACGCCCTGAACCTGGCCGCCGCTCGGGGCTACGCTTTTCTTATGCTGGGGCTTTCGGCCCGCGACCCGCTGCTGCCCTTGGCCCGAACCTTTGCCCACATCGCCTATCACAGTCGCCTTTATGGCGTGACGTTTGAGGAAGGAACCGAGCATGTCCAGTTCGACGAGCGCATTCCCTATGTTGAAATCGCTACCCTCTGAGCGCCAGCCGGAGGGCGAAACCGAAGCGCCACCGGGCCTGAGCGGTGTGGTGCGCCCGGTGAGCAGCCTCAACCCCGCCGAGCGGGAAGCGATGTATGGCTTGCTGGCGAGTTATTTCAGCGACACCAGCCCGGCCATTTTTGCCCGCGACCTGGCCGAAAAAGAGTCAGTGATTCTGCTGCACGACGCTGCGGGCCACATGCGGGGCTTCTCCACGTTCATGCGGCTCCAGGCCCTGGTGGAGGGTCGAACGGTGCAGGCCTTTTTCTCCGGCGACACCATTGTGCATCACGACTATCGGGCGGAAACGGCCCTGCCACGCCTGTGGGCGCAACATGTCTTCCGGCTGGCCGCCGAGCCAGGGCAGGGCGAGGTTTACTGGTTTCTGATCTGTTCGGGCTACAAAACCTACCGCTTTCTGCCGCTCTTCTTTCGCGAATTTTACCCCACATGCACCAGCCCCACGCCGCCAGAAATGCAGCAGGTGCTGGACGCGCTGGCGCGGTGCAAATTCCCAACCGAGTATGATCAGAGTCGTGGCGTTGTGCGGCTCCACGGGGCCACACCGTTGCGGCCCGCCGTGGCTGACGTGACGGAGGCGCGGCTACGTGACCCTCATGTCGCCTTTTTCGCTGCTGCCAACCCTGGCCACGCCCAGGGCGACGAACTGGCCTGCATCGCCCCGCTGCGGGTCGAAAATCTCACTCCCGCCGGGCGGCGCATGCTGCGGTAAGCCCAATTGAAAGGAGTAGCGTAATGAACACACCGACGGCCAATGTTTCCCCAACCACGCTTGAGGCTCGCGCCTGGATTGCGGCTCGCCTTGGCTCCCAGCTTGCACCGCTGCGCCAGCTGAGTCTGCGCAAGCGCCTGGTGGAACTGGCGGTATTTGGCCTGCTGGCGGCAGCAGGGATTGTGTTGACGCTGGTGGCCCTCGTTCGCCTGCAAGGGCTGGCGGCAGTAGCGCTCCACCTGGTGGCCACGCTGCTGACGGCCATCGCCTTTAACGCCTTTGTGCTGCTGCTGCATGAAGGGATGCACGGCGTGCTGTTTCGCAACCGCTGGCTCAACCGCTGGGCCTCGGTGGCCCTGGGTGCGCCCTGCCTGATCTCGTTCAGTGCCTACCGCGTGATGCACACCCTGCACCACGACCACCTGGGCGACCCGCTTGACCCGGACGACTACGCCAACTACACCAGCAACCGCCGCCTGGTCTGGCTGATGCACTTCACCCGGCTGCTCTGCGCCTCCTTTGTGTACATTCTGATCATTCCGTTTCTTTCCTATCGCCACGGCAACGCAGCAGAACGGCGGGCGATTGTGGAGGAGTACCTGGTGCTGGCGCTGCTAGCGGTTGTGGCACTGGCGCTGCTGCCGTGGCCCATGTTGCTGCATGTCTGGTTGCTGCCGGTGATTGTGGTGGGCTACATGGTGAATATTCGCGGCTTCACCCAGCACGGCATCACCGAGGCCCACGACGCTTTTCTGGCCAGCCGTTCGATGGAGTTGCACCCGCTGCTGGCCTACTGCCTGCTGAACGAGAATTATCACCTGGAACACCACCTCTTTCCCGAAGTGCCAAGCTACCACCTGGGCGACCTGCACCGGCTGATGTGGTTGCACCTGCCCCGCGCCGTGGTCGGCACCTCCTACCTTGGCTTTTTAGGGGAGTTCCTGCATGCTGCCCGCACCCTGGACGAAACGCCAATCGGGCTGACGATGCTCGGTGATGAACGTACTGCGTAATGCGTAGTTCTCGGCGAGCGAACACAAGGTTCGCCCCTACAGGTTCTTGGTTCCCTTCGGCTTCGCTCAGGGCAGGCTTGGTTCTCGGTTCTTGATGGCGAAACATGCTACCGACTGCGGCAAACACACTCTGGTATCTGGCCTGCCTGCCGGAGGCGCGGGCCTTTCAGCGGGCCACGCGGCACGTCGCCGCGACGCAGCGCGAGCTGCTGCTGGACATGGTGCGGCGTAACGCTGCCAGTGCCTTTGGGTGGAGCCACGGCTTTGCCCGCATGCGGAGCGTGGCCGATTTTCAGGCCGCCGTGCCCCTGCGCGACTACGACGACTACGCGCCCTGGATCGAGCGGATTGGGGCGGGCGAGCCGGGGGTGCTAACGGCGGAGCCGGTGACGCTGCTTGAGCCGACCGGCGGTTCATCTGGCGGGCGCAAACTCATCCCTTACACGGCGAGTTTGCATACACAATTTCAACGCGGCATTGCCCCCTGGATCGCCGATCTGTTTGCCCAGAAGCTAGCACTGCGGGCCGGGGCGGCCTACTGGTCAGTCTCGCCGGTGGCCCATGTGGGCGAACAGACGGCGGGAGGCATCCCAGTTGGCTTCAACGATGATGGCGAATATCTAGGCAGCCTGACGCGCCGCCTGAGCCGGGCGGTGCTGGCGGTGCCGGGGGCGGTGCGGCTAATCAGCGACATGGCCGCCTTCCGTTACGTGACGCTGCTGTTTCTGCTGCGGCGGGCCGACCTGGCGCTGGTCTCGGTCTGGAATCCCACCTTTCTGAGTCTGCTGCTGAGCCAGCTGGACGCCTGGTGGCCGCGTCTGGCCTCCGACATCGCCGAAGGAACGCTCACGCCGCCTGCGCCCCTGGC
>JALONX010000529.1 GCA_025454695.1 Chloroflexaceae bacterium | reverse complement strand
CAAGAGGGCAGTAGATCTGGAATCTGGTATGGCAGCCCAACGCCTAGCCTTCAGCTGCGCCGCTGGCAGGCGTGGAGAGCGAACGGGGCGTCGGCAGGACGAGCCGCCAGCAAAGGGCGAGCCGCCGCCGTCGTGACGTGAAACGCCCGTGGCAGGCGACGTGCCGCTTACCTAGAACCTGCGACCGGCGGAGCGAGTGCAGGCGGCCGCGCTTTGCCGGGTTGATCGCACCCAGGTCAGGGACGCGCCAGCGGCGTCAGCTGCAAGGCTTGGTTCGGCGCACTAGTCTTAGCTTCCAGCTTTATTTTCGGACACTCCAAAGTGTCTGTGAAAGGTGGGATGAATATAGACCCGAGTCTCTTCATCGATTTCCGCACCTGAGACACCAGAGGAACTAATATGTGACCACGATATGGGCATCCCATCCGTCGGCCTCAATCCAATTAGACCAACCTTGTATAACATTAACATAAGGTTTCGGCGATAGTCCTCGGGTTTTAGTGCGTCTTCGGCAACCATTATCATTTCGTTTATGTCCGAGCCATCTACGGGATCTTGAGAAGTTACCGCTTCTAGGCAGAAGTCGGTTATCTCCTGTGCAGAGATCTCCTTAACGCGAAAGTTCGGGTTCTTCTTGCGAAGAATCTGTGCGGTAATACCCAAATTAGGATATACCCCATACCACTCATCTACCAATGCCCTGAATCGATCTCGCGAGTAGTTGCCCTCTGCTTGAAAAAGGGCGTGATTATCAATTACAGTCTTGCCATCGGATTGCACGATACATTCGTTAAAGAAGCTTATCACATCACGTGGGCGAAGAAGAGTTCTTTCTAATAGGTACTCGACTGCGGGAACTGTACGTTTCTTGCCTACTACAACAGGCCGAAGCAAATCCTTGTGCGTTACTACTTGCTTCGTATATTGCCGCCTGACAAGAGCATTTATTCGTGCGTCTAATACCTCTGTTAATTTCTCCTTGCTCCAAATTAGATCAATGCTGCTGGTACGAAATTTTTCCTCTTGGAAGCCTGTGTCTCGGGTAAATCTGTAAACACGATCCAATAAATCGCGACGAATGGCTATGATTACTTTAACATTCGTTATCTTCGTAAAGTCAAGCCCGGTCTCAATTAACGCACGTATCAGACGAAAGCGCAGTCTGTCTTCCACCCAGTCATCGTCCAAACGATCAATAGTGATATAGTATTTCTTCTTTCTGTCAGAAAGTAATACCTCGTCGAGGAAATCCATTATTGCAGACAATTCCTTGATTTGGACTTTGTTCACCACTTGCTGGGCGCGATTAACCACTTCCTCTTTTTGTTCCTGTGATAGACGACGTGCTGCACTAAAGTTAAGTGACAAACCCGGAATTGTCTCGTCAATAGCCCCTTCTAAATCCCTTTCCAATTTGTTGGTTACTTCTTTGACTCGATAATCCGTCTCCTGCCAAAAAGAGTCACCCCACTCCTTCAAATAATCTAACGCCATCTCATGTTTCTTGTTGCGGACAATAGAAGTCCACAGGCTATTTAGAAAGCCTTGCCACTTGCTTGCATTATTTATACCAAATCGCTTTTTAAAACCTCTACACAGAAGACATGGCGCCATAACAGTCGATAGAAAAGATTAAGATTAACGCCTGCCTCAGTAAAGAACTGTATGACGTTGGAATTGGCAATATGCGCCAGAGACAAGGAATCAGGATTAATGCTAATTGAGTGATCTTTGTCTTCGCGGATGGTTTTTATCAGCGCCGATTTCCCTGAACCTGTGCGTCCGACCAGAATACACCGATGGTCGCTACAATCCTGAAGTATTGATAGAATTCCGTTGTCAACGAAGCACTCGTTTAGGAAAATATCGTCATGCTCAGCTGCTGCTGCACCGATGGTTTGGTTGCTGCGAAAGATGAAGTTGTCTGCCACGATTTCGTGCTCCATTGCTGGCGGCTACTTGATCAAGGAGTGTACAAGAAATGACTTGTAAAATCAAATAAAAAAGATGTAACGCTAGTATGCTCGAAGTGCGCCGAACATGGATTCGGCAGAGCAATCCGCCTAATTCCCGCCATATTAGGCCGCGCCTATTTCCGTCTAATACCGCTCTACGATGTATTTAGACGGATGATCTGTCCGCCTAACAAGTATAGCATATGCTCTGCTTACCTTCAATCGCATATAAGGTGGACTCACGGCCCATACAAACCTCCTCCGCAAAACGAAAGAATCTTTGCGACCTCGGCGTGCTCGGCGGTGAACCCATGATGGTACAATGGCGGTACAGGCCCGTACACGTGAAGGGTCAGGTGCAAGATGAGCATCACCGAAACGGACGAAGATACTGGCGTCTACCTGGCGCGGCGGCTGCGCGAGGGGCGGGTAAAACTGGAGATCACTGAAGGCACAACGGCATAAAGAAATGGACACAAGAACATCTCCGCGTCCCCTTCGATTCCTCAGGGCAGGCTCCGCGTTCTCCGCGGTGAAAAATGCCTGTAAGGCTCTCGCAAAGCCTGCCCTGAGCTAGTCGAAGGGGCGCAAAGCTCGCAGAGAATCAAATACTGAAAAATTTCGGCGTCCTCTGCGTCCTCGGCGGTGAGCGGAAAACTCGTCACTCGTCACTTCAGCGTCCTCTGCTTCTTTGCGGTGAATTATGACTAAATCCCTGGCTCTCTGGTTTTCCTCCGCCCGCCATGTGGAACTGCGCCCTGAGGCGGTACCGCCGCCTGGCCCTGGCGAGGTGCAGGTGCAAACCATCGCTTCCGCCATCAGCCACGGCACCGAGATGCTGGTCTACCGGGGCCAGGTGCCGCCGGAACTGCCCCTCGACCTGCCAACGCTGGCCGGTAGTTTTGCTTTTCCCATCAAGTATGGCTATGCCGCCGTGGGCCGGGTGGTGGCGAGCGGGCCAGGGGTGACCCGCTGCGGGCCGGGCGAGCTGGTGTTTGCCTTGCACCCCCACCAGACGCTGTTTAATGCGCCTGAGTCACTGGTGACGCCGCTGCCGCCGGGCCTGGATCCGGTGCTGGGGGTGTTTACCGCCAACCTGGAGACGGCGCTGAATATTGTGCATGATACGCCGATCCAACTTGGTGAAACGGCGCTGGTGTGCGGCCAGGGCGTGGTGGGGCTGCTGGTGGCCCAGCTGCTGCGGCTGGCCGGGGCGCGGCGGGTCTTCGCCATCGAGCCGCTGGAGCGGCGGCAGGAACTGGCCTACATGGTGGGCGTGGACGCCGTGCTGGCCCCCACGCCCGACCTGTCCCAGCAACTGCGGGAACTCAACGGCGGGCGGGCGGTGGATGTGGCGGTGGAGGTGAGCGGCAACAACGCCGCGCTGCAAACCGCCCTCGATTGTGTGGCCGACGAGGGCACGGTGGTGGTAGCCTCGTGGTATGGCACCAAACCCGTGCAGCTGAACCTGGGCGGCCACTTTCACCGTGGACGGCTCACCTTGCGCTCCTCGCAGGTGGGGCGGCTCAACCCGGTTCTCGGCCCCCGCTGGGACTACGCCCGCCGCAGCGACACGGTTGCCGCGCTGGTGCCGCGACTGCGCCTGGCCGAATTGATTTCGCACCGGCTGCCGTTTGCCGAGGCTGCCAACGCCTACCGCATGGTGGATGAAACGCCAGCCGAGGTGGTGCAGGTGGTGCTGGAGTATGGCACGGAATGACCGACGACCGACGACCGGAGACCGGAGCTATAGCAGATTGCAGATTGGCTGATTGCAGATTGCAGATTGGAACAGCACTGTCATACGACAAAACCCCATGTTGCTGGCTCAACGGATTTGCAAACTGCTATAGAACCGGCTGAACACGGCAACAGCTACCATGCGCTACCACTCGGCGAGGTTTAATCGAATTCAACCACGGTGAGTCTTGTCGGCTGGAGATTGCGACTCAGCGCCCAGCAACCGGAGTGGGCCGGGTTTCAAGCTGGTAGCGCAGCACTGGCCCGCCGCCAATGGTGCCGATGTAGACCGCGCCGTTGTGGTAGACGGCGGTGCTAAGCGTGTTCATCTGCATGGGCGGGTTTTGCAGACTCAGCAGCACGTTGCGTTCAAAGTCCAGGGCGAGCACGCTACCAGCGCCCCGTTGGGTTTCGTCGCGGGCCAGGTTGTCCACGTCCTGCCCCGCCAGCAAGGGCCAGACTTTTGCGGCCTGGCGGGCCAGAAAGGCCGAACTGCGGATGGTGTCGCCCAGGCCGACGCGGCCCCGGTTCAGTGCCACCCAGATCACGTTCTGCTCGTCGCGGTAGAGGTTGTGGGGCGCACCAGGCAGGTTGTCCATCCACACATCCTGGCTGCCAGCCTGTGGCCCGCTGAGCCAGTAGCGCAAAATGCGGTAGCGCAACTGGTCGGCCACCAGCACGTAGCTTTCGTCCGGGGCCAGCACCACACCATTGCCAAACGAGAGATTGTCAATCAGGGTGCGGCTTTCGCCCGTGGCCGGGTCGGTTTCAATCAGGCGGCCCGGGCCAGCATTGCTGAGAAACCCAAGCACGCTGGGCAGGGCATACACCTCGGCGGTGGTGCCCTGGGTGTGGTACATTTTTCCGTCGCTGGCAATCGCAATCCCATCCGAATAGCCGTAGGGCCGCCCGTCAATCAGCTCGCCTTCGGCCACAAGCGTGGTCACCTGGCGCTCTGGACTCACGCGAATGAGGCCCTGCCGCCAGGATGAAACGATCAGATTGCCCTGAGCGTCAAAGCGCATGTCGAGGGGGCCGCCGCCCGGCAGCTGCACAAACTCCTCCACCGTGTGGCTGCCATCGGCGTTGAAGCTGATCCGTTCGATGCGCGGGTTGACATCCAGCCCTGCCGCACTATCGCTGGGGTCGCGGCTGCCTGCATACATGCGCCCCTGGGCGTCAAAGGCCACATCTTCGGGGTGCCACAGCCGCCCCTCGCCAAGCCAGCTGGTGCGGCTGGCGTCGCGCAGGGCATCGTTCGGAGCCAGCACACCA
>JALONX010000528.1 GCA_025454695.1 Chloroflexaceae bacterium | reverse complement strand
GTGGCGCGGGGCGATGTGGTGACGGAAGGCACGGTGCTGGCCCAGCTCCAGCAGGATGAGGCCCTTGATCAGCTGCGGCAGGCCCGCGATGGGGTGGCCCAGGCCGAACGGGCCTTGGAACAGGCCCGCAAAGAGCAGGGCACCCGCATTCGCCAGGCCGAAACCGCCCTTCGTGATGCCCAGGAAGACCTACAAGCCCTGCTGCCCGGCGGAGCCAACGACCCTATCCGGGCCGCCCAGAAGGAGCTGGAAGAGGCCCAACGAGCTGCCCGCGACGCCAACCGCGAAGGCTCGGAGGGCAAAACCCAGGCCGAATTTGACCTGGTGGCCAAAACCGAAGCGTTGCAGGATTCTCAGGATGCCTACTCGGAAGCCTTTTGGGATAACGACTGGGCGCAAAAATATGGCACTGACCCGAACACCGAGGTGGAAGACCCGGTGACGGGTGAGAAGACTCGCCCCAAGCTCACCGAGCAGCAGATTAAAGAATTTGCCGACGCGCTGCTGAAGGCTGAGCGGGCCGTGCGCGACGCCGAGCGGGCGGTGGAACAGGCCGTTCGCGCCCTCGACCTGGCCCGCCAGCAGGAGGTTGAGGGTAATACGGATGCCGACAAAACGGTGCAGGAGAAGCAGGCAGCTCTCGACCTGCTGCTTAACGGCAGCGGCAACAAAGAGCTGATCCAGGCTCAGCGCCAGGTGAGCGAGCGCGAACTGGCCCTGGAAGAGGCCCGCCAGGGTGATTTCACCAGTGAAATTAAGGCGATTGAGGATGCCCGCCGCTCGCTGGAACGGGCCGAAAAGAAAGTTACCGATGGCCAGATCATCGCGCCCCAGAATGGCGAAGTCCTCTCGATTAGCCTGCGGGAAGGCGACAGCGCCGAGGCCTTCACGCCGGTGATTGAGATTGCCGACCCGGCCAACCTTGAGATTGGGGCCGAAATTGGTGCCGACCAGCTGCGCCAGTTGGCCGAAGGGCAGCCCGCCACCATCAGCCTGCTGGCCCGCCCCGATGTGCTGATGCCCGCCGTCATCCGCCGCATGCCCGGCGGGCGCGGTGGCAGCGGGGCCGTGCAGGATCAGGATCGCACCACCCGCTTCACCATCAACGACCTCAAGGGCCAGACGCTGCAACCGGGGGCCGTGGCCAAAATCAGCATTGTGCTGGAACGGAAAGAAAATGTTCTGCTGCTGCCCAAAGATGCCGTGCGGGCCTTCGAGGGCCGCCGCTTCGTCGTCGTGCGCGAGGGCGAACGGGAACGGCGCGTCTCTGTTCAGATCGGCATTGAAACCGAAGACCAGGTGGAGGTGCTGGACGGGGTGAAGGAGGGCGATGTGGTGGTGGGGAATTGAGAATGAGGAGAACCGAGAACCAAGAACCGTGTAGAGGTGAACCTGGTGGTCGCCCTTGCAGCCACTGCACGTAAGGCAGGAGACCGGCACCTTGACATAGGAACGTGCGGAGGAACGGGTTGTGAACAGGTGCCGGTCTCCTCTCAGCGACCGCACGTAAGGCAGGAGACCGGCACCACGGCGGAGGGGCGAACCTGGTGGTCGCCCGCAATGCAACACCATGCAAACCAATGGTGTATCAACGCCGTGCAACGCGGGCGGAAACGGAGACTGCGCCCCTACGGTGTAAACACATGTTCCTAATTCATACATCATAATTCATACTTCATACGTTTCGATTGATGAAATTTCTCCTCACAACCCTTTCCATCCTCACCACGGCCCTGCGGCGGCTGGCCGCCAATGCGGGCCTGGCCCTGTGTGCGCTGGTGGCGCTCACGGCGGCGGTGGCGCTGGCGGTCAGCATTCCGGTCTATGCCGAGGGCGCGAGCCTGCGGGTGCTGCAAAACGAGCTGCAACGGCAGGAAGAACGGGCCGGGCGCTCGCCCTTCGCCCTGCTTTTCCGCTACGTCGCTTCGCAGAACCAGAACCGCACCCTGCCCTGGAGCCAGGTGACACAGCTGGACTCGTTTGTGGCCGGGGCTGGCGTGGGCGAGCTGCGCCTACCGCTAGACGGCCTGGCCCGCCACGCCCGCACCGACCAGGCCCGCCTGCTGCTGCCGCCCAACAGCGGCGCGGCCAACCCCTTTCTCAAAAACGTCACCCTGGGTTTTATGAGCGGGATGGATAACCACATCCGCATGGTGGATGGCAACACGCCCATCCCCGCCAGCGATCTGCAAAATCCCGTCGAGGTGATGATCAGCCGGACGCTGGCCGATGAGGTGGGCATCAACGTGGGTGACCGCTTCTCCGTGGTGGCGACGGTGCGGGGCCGGGCTGTGCCCATCCCGGTGGAGATTGCCGGGCTGTGGGAAGCGCTCAACCCCCGCGACCCGGCCTGGTTCTACCAGATCGATTCCTTCCGCGATGTGCTGCTGATGCCTGAGTCTACCTTTACCGGGCCGGTGGCCGAGGCACTGCAAAACCCGGTCAGCCAGGTGCTCTGGTTTGTGCGCCTGAGCGGTGATCGTCTAACAGCCACTGAAGCCGCACCGCTGCTGGGCCGGGTGGAACGGGTGCGTGCCCAGGCTGCCGGGCTGCTGCCGGGCCTGCGCCTGGAGCAAAGCCCGGCAGAGGCGCTGACCCAGTATCGCCGCGAGGCCGACGCCCTGACGCTGCAACTGGTGGTGTTTGGTGCGCCCATTCTGGGCCTCATCCTCTATTTTGCGGCCCTGGTTGCGGCCCTGCTGGTGCAACGGCAGCGCTCCGAAATCGCCCTGCTCAAAACGCGGGGCGTGCGCGATAGCCAGATTCTGGGCATCTACATGGTGGAGTGGGTGCTGCTTGGTTCGGCTGCAATGGCTGTTGGCCCGTCTCTCGGTCTGGGCTTCGCCGGGCTAATGGCTAGCACCAGCTCGTTTCTGCAACTCTCGCCCGATCTGCCGCCGTTGCCGCTGACGCTCACCCCGGCCAGCCTGCAATTTGGCCTGGCCGCCGTGCTGCTCACCATGGGCGCGGCCCTGCTGCCGGCCTTTTTCGCCACCCGCCGCACCCTGGTGGATGAACAGCAGCAGGCCGCCCGCTCGGTTCGCAAGCCATTCTGGCAGCGTTTCTACCTCGACATGTTGCTGCTGCTGCCTGCGGGCTATGGCGTGTTTCAGTTGCGCCAGGGCGGCGGCATGTTTGGCAGCGGTTCCGATCCCTTCGCCAACCCGCTGCTGCTGCTTATCCCGTTGCTCTTCTGCTTCTCGCTGGGCCTGGTGGCGGTGCGTCTCATCCCGCTGCTGCTGGAACTGCTGGCCCGCCTCGCCACTATTCCCCGCTGGACGGCCCCGCTGGTGGCGCTGCGAGCGCTGGCCCGGCAGCCCGGCAACTACCGTGGCCCGCTGCTGCTGCTCATCCTCACGCTGAGCCTGGCTGCCTTTAGCGCCAGCATGGCCGCCACGCTGGATGAGGCCCTGGCTACCTCCATCACCTACCGCGTGGGCGCAGCGACGCAACTGATTGAAACTGGCGAAAGCACCGAACAGCCCCAGGGCGGCGGCGGGCAGGGCGGCGGGCCGCAAGCCCCCGAACGGCGCGACATTCGTGAGGAGCCGCGCTTTCTCTTCGTGCCGGTGGACGACCATCTGGAGGTGCCGGGCATCAAAGCTGCCGCCCGCGTGGGCAGCTACAACGCCACCATCCGACTCGGCGGCGCCAACCAGAACGCTCAGCTAGTGGGGATTGACCGCGAAGACTTCGGCCCCATCATCACCAGCTTTGATGCCACATGGGCCGGGGGCGAGTCGCTGGGCGGGCTGATGAACATGCTGGCGCTCAACCCCGATGGCGTGATTGTGAGCCGCAGCGCCCTGGAGCGGGGCTTGAAGCTGGGCGACTCGCTTCCGGCGACGTTGGAGCTATTTGGCGACCGGCGCGAGGTGAGCTTCCGCATTATTGCCGCTGTGGATTTGTGGCCGGGTTTTTATCCGCAGGATGGCCCGATTCTGGTGGCCAACCTGAACTATATTTTTGACCAGATGGGCGGCCAGTATCCTTACGATGTCTGGATCAGCCGCGACCCCGCCGTGCCGCTGAATGATGTGGTGAACGGGGTGCGGGGCCTGGGTATCACCGTGATTGACGCAATTGACCGCCAGACGCTCATCCGCGAGGAGCAAGCCCGCCCCCGCCGCCAGGGTACGTTGGGGCTGCTGTCGGTGGGCTTTGTGGCGGCGGGCGCACTGACGCTGCTGGGCTTCCTCATCGCCACGCTGATCACGGCTCGGCGGCGGGCGATTGAGCTGGGCGTGCTGCGGGCGTTGGGCATGGGCGGCGGGGGTGTGGGCGTAGCCCTGGCGGTGGAACAGCTGACCCTGGTGGCAGCGGGCATTGGTGCAGGCACGGGGATTGGCCTGCTGGCCTCGCTGCTGGTGGTGCCGCTACTGCAAGTGGGTGTTGGGCCGCAGCCTGGCACACCGCCCTCGCCGCCCCAGATCGCCTGGGATCAAGTCACGCTGATCTACATCGTCTTCGCCGCCGCCCTGCTGCTCACCCTCTTTGCCCTGGCCTGGCTGCTGGGCCGCATGCGCCTGTTCCAGGCGGTGAAGCTGGGGGATGCAAATTAGGGGTTAGGGGTTAGGGGTTACGGGTTAGGGGTTAAGGGTTATAATCAATGGAGAGCATTGCTTTCAATGCTTTTAATCCTTAACCCTTAATCCTTGAGGTACGGAATGGGCGAAGTACTCAATTACAAAGATTTGCCAGTGGTGCAACGAGCGTTTGAACTCGTGCAGGGTGTAGATCACGTTGTGCAGAGTTTTCCGAACACACCACAGGGGCGCACTATTGGTAACCAGCTGTTCCGTGCAGCTACATCAATCGGGGCAAATATTGCCGAAGGGCGCGGGCGAGACTTGGGGAAAGAATACGAACGATACCTGCACATTGCACGAGCTTCTGCTAATGAAACAGACTATTGGCTCCATGTGGCTCACGACTGTCAGGTTATCAGTGAAGCTGATTACAACCTCCTTCT
>JALONX010000527.1 GCA_025454695.1 Chloroflexaceae bacterium | reverse complement strand
GTGCCTGCACTGGTGGCCCTGAGCGGTGCAATTCTCAAGATTGAGAAGCTGACGCGCACTATTGTGTTAGGCGTGGGTCTGGCTATTGGCGGCGTGGCCCTGGTGGTGATGGAACGGGGGTTGAACCTTTCCGCCGACTACATTCTTGGCGATATTGTGCTGCTGGGCTGCGCCGTCTCATGGACGATCTACACGCTGGGGGTGCGAACGCTGAGCGGCAGCATGTCGCCGTTGGCCATTACCACATGGACGATGGTGACGGGCGTGCCGGGACTGCTGTTGCTGGCGCTGCCGGATTTGTTGAGTACCAACTGGGGCGCGGTGACGGTGGAAGGCTGGGCGGGCTTGCTCTACGCGGCGCTGCTGGCGCTGGTGCTGGGCTACATTTTGTGGAACACCAGCGTGCGGGCAGTGGGCAGCAACCGCACGGCTATCTACGGCTGCGCCATCCCGCTGATTGCCACGCTGCTGGCCTGGCCGCTGGTGGGCGAACAACCCACCTGGGTGCAGGCCGTCGGCGGCGTGCTGATCGTAAGCGGCGTGCTACTCACGCGCAGATAAAAAGCTCTCGCAAAGGCGCAAAGAGTTGCAGAATAACAGACTCATACACGTTCTTTGTGCCTTTGTGAGAGCTATTCAAACTGGCTCGTCATGTCGGCGACCGTCTCGTAGCGGCGTTTGATGTCGGCCAGCACATCCTCGTCCACCTGCTGGGCATTGCGGTAGACCTGCTTGTCGAGCATGCGGCCCTTTTCGCCCCCCGGCCAGATGCGCCACGAGTCATTATCAATCACATCAGCCACCAGCAGTGCTGAGTGCTGAGTACTGAGTACTGAGTACTGAGTGCTAAGTACTGAGTGCGCAAGTCCTGAGACCTGATTCGGTTCTGGGTTCTGAGTTCTCGGTTCCGGGTTCTGGGTTCTTGCTTCCCGCCCGAATTCGATCTTCAAATCCACCAGCGTCACATCTTGCCTGGCCCAGGCGTCTTCAAGCACCGCAAAGACTTTGCGCCCCGTTTCGATCATCGCGGCAACTTCGGCTTCGTTTGCCAGGCCCAGCGCCACAATCTCGGCTTCGCTCACCTGCGGATCGTGGCGGGCGTCGTCTTTGAGGAAAAATTCGACCAGTGGCGGATCGAAGCGGCTACCTTCGGCAACCTCCGGGTGGCGTTTGAGGTAGGAGCCAGTAGCCCGGCGACGCATCACCACTTCCAGCGGCAGCATGGCACAGCGCCGCACCACCGTCAGCGTTGGCTCCGGCGACTCAACGAAGTGGGTGGCAATGCCGCTGCGGTTCAGCAGCGCAAAGACGTTGGCGGTGGTGCGCCCGGCCAGCGCCCCTTTGCCGTCAATCACGTTGCGCCGCGCCCCATCGCCCGCCGTGATGCCGTCCTTGTGCTGCAACAGGGCCAGCGCCGGGTCGGTGGGGTGGGCGTAGACGATTTTGGTTTTGCCCTCGGCCAGTTTTTCGCCCAGGTTTGTCATTTTTTCCTCTCGCAAAGCCCGCAAAGGTCTTGCAGAAATGCTCTCGCAAAGCCGCGAAGCCCGCAAAGGTCTTGCAGAAATGCTCTCGCAAAGGCGCAAAGCTTGCAAAGGATGCAGAAGGTCTTTTGTTCGCTCCGCGTGCTTGGCGTCCTCGGCGGTGCATACGTCCGAAATTCACATGTCCTGGTCGGGGTCTATGCCCAGGGCGCGGAGCCGGGCTGCAAATCGTTCGGCCCGCTGTGCCTCGGTTGCGGCCCGCTGTGCTTCAACTTCAGCCCGTTGCGCTTCGGCTTCAGCCCGTTGCTTGGCGGCTTCGGCCTGCTGCTTGGCGGCTTCGGCCTGCTGCTTGGCGGCTTCGGCCTGCTGCTTGGCGGCTTCAGCCCGTTGCGCGGCGGCTTCTTCGGGCAGCAGCACGAGTGAGCCATCGGCCTTGTAGAAGCGCGGCCAGGTATGTTCTTCACCCAGGTAAGTTCCCTGCCAGGAGCCGAGCCAGAGGTTTAGCTCCTTGCTCCAGAGCCAGCCCTTTTCGTTCGGCGTAATCGGGGTGTAAGCCCGCTCAACCAGCCGCCAACCCAGCAGCCGTTCGGCTTCCGGTGCAACACAGAAGTATTCGGCAGCCTGAAAGGTGCGCTCGTAAATCTGCTTTTTGTTGCCCAGATCTTCTTTCTCCGTGCTTTCGGAAAGAAACTCGATTATCACATCGGGGTAGCGCCCGGCTTCATCCCAGGTTGCCCAGTAGAGCCGCCGCCGCTGGCCGTCTACATCATGCACAAAGTAGACATCTGGCCCCTTAAAATCTTTGTTGCGCACCTGCTGCCAGCTGTAGTAGACAAACATGTTGACGCCGACATAAAAGTCGTCCATCTTGCCGCCACGGGCCTCGATGTAACTTGCTTTCAGCAGCGTGCCACTGCCAACGTGCCAGGGGGACTCCATAGGTTCTCCATCATCGTAGGGGAGATCGGTGGGTGGGAGTGATGGAGGATCAACCCAGTCCATGTCGGCAATTGAGCGCTGCACGGCTGGTTCTTCCAGAACTGCTTGCGATTCGTTCATCGTCTACTCCAACACTGATGTTTACACGCTCTAGTGTAGCACATCAGCGGGTTATTGTCAAACATTCGTTCGCAAAATCACCTCAAATCTGCTCGCGGAAGCCCACCCGGTGGCGCTGGCGGGCATCGAGCATGGCCCGGCGCATCAGTTCATGCACCTCCTGGGGCGATTTGATGTTGCGCAACACAATCAGCGGGTCAGACTCATCCGTGCTGCGGAGTGTCAAGTCACCGATGTTGAGCATGCGCTCGCCCATGGCTTGGCTTACGTCAATGTCGCGCAAGCGGAACAGTTCGATATCCTCAATATCGCGGCTGAACATGCCCCGCACAATCCGCACTCGCTCGCTGGTGAGGATGTAACTCTCGTTCAGGGCGAGAAACGGTCGCCCTTCCCACAAGGTCTGCTCCTCCACCCCTGGTGCTGCGGCGGTTCCATCGGCGGCGGGGGCGATGGGGGTGGCAGGGGTGCCTGCGGCCTGCTGCGCTTCACCAAGCAGGTCGTTCACCGTTTCGAGCATGCCATCGGCGATGTTGTTGACCAGCACATTCAGCCGCTCTTGCGGAATAGCCGAAATATCCACCCCGCTCTGGGCGATGGACTGCCAGATTTTGCCCACCACAGCAGCGCGAGTCTGTTCAATTGACATGTGAAACTCCTTATTGATTGTAGATTGCAGATTGCAGATTGCAGATTTGCCGGAAAGAAACGCAGAGACGCAGAGACACAAAGACGCAGGGAGATTATAGGTCACGTTTCATTCTCTGCACCTCTACGTCTCTGCGTTGAGCCTATGCCGCTCGCGCCAGCCGCGCCGCTTCCGCCAGCCAGTTCAGGCTTTCGGCATTAAAAGGCGTGAGATAGCAGATGACGTGGGCCACGCCCCGTTCGGCGTAGGCCCGCAGCCCGGCGGCTACCTCCTCCACCGTGCCACAAAGCATTTTTTCAGGGTTGGGCGGCTCGTCGTCGCCGGGCGCGCCCACCACCACGCCCACCGTGGTTGTCAGCGTCGCCGGGTCGCGGCCTGCTTCGGCGCAGGCTTCGTGCAGAGCGGTCAACCGCTCGTCCAGCTGGGTGGCCGGGCCAAGCCAGCAGGTGTTCCACATGTCGGCGTGCTGGGCAGTGAGCCGCAGCAGGCGGGGCTTAAACGCGCCCACCAGAATGGGTGGGCCGTTGGGGCGGGGACCACGGGGGCGAATGGTGCAGTTGGGGGCGCTGTAGTAGCTGCCGGTAAAGTCTACCTCGCCTTCGCGCACCAATGGCACGATGATCTGCATGGCCTCGGCGAAGCGCGACCCAAGATGATCAAACGGCAGGCCAAAGGCATCAAACTCGGGCTTGTGCCAGCCTGCGCCCAGGCCCAGCGTAAAGCGCCCACTGCTTATCGCATCCACGGTGACGGCCATTTTGGCCAGCAGGGCCGGGTTGCGAAAGGCCGTACACATCACCAGGGTGCCTAGTTCCACATGGTTGGTGGCCTCGGCCAGGGCTGCCAGCAGCGACCAGACCTCCCAGACGCCCCGTTCCGGCTGCTCAGGAAAACGGTAGATCAGGTGGTCGGCCAGCCAGAGCGAGTCCAGGCCCGCCGTTTCGGCCTGCAAAGCATAGCCCCGTATCTGGCCATAGTCCAGAATGCCGTCGTCGTTCTCGCCAATGGGCAGGATAATGCCGATCTTCATGCGTTTTCCTTTGCGCAAGGTGTATGGCGGTATTGTACCGCTTTTTACGCAACCATTTGCCACAGAGAATGAGAGAGAACACAGAGAGATTGTTAGTTGACGCGGCCTCCTCGGTGCCAGCGGTGGCATTCAAGCCCGTCCTCTGGGTGATTGGGCTATGGGAGCAGCGAGGTACTCATTGAGGAGATCTTGCAGATGTGGACGGTCAGCAGCGACCCGCAGGCCCACATTCAGAAGCTCCAGGAGCTGATAAACGGCGGCGTGACCCACATTTATGTCCATGCGGGCAGCCACGACCAGCAGCAGGCAATTAACTTCTACCGCAACGAGGTGCTGCCGAAGGTGCGAGGCGAACGGGCGCGGACGGTCTCTTAAGGCACAACGCTCTTTTTCATCCGCAGATTACACAGATTACGCAGATGAAACATGCATATGTCTGTGTATATTGATTCTTAAATGATAGAGTACCCATTGTCACCCTGAGCGAAGCGAAGGGTCTCAGCGTCATCACGCACAAGATTCTTCGCTTCGCTCAGAATGACACGACCAGCGGCCCTACTCCGCCGTATCTTCCGGGTTGATGCCGAGGGCACGCAGGCGGGCGGCCAGTTGTTCAGCCCGCTGGCGTTCCTGCTCAGCCCGTTGCTCGGCAGCCGATGCACGCTCTTCAGCAGCGGCAGCCCGTTGAGCCTAGCGTCCCGTCGGGATGGTAGAAGCGAGGCCATGTATGCTCTTCGTACTGGTAGGTGCCATGCCACGAACCAAGCCAGAGCTGAAGTTGCTCGCTCCAGAGTCGCCCGTGTTCGTCGGGGACGATTTCAACATAGCGGCCATTTGACAGCCGCCAGCCAAGCAGCCGTTCCACTTCAGGGGCAACACAAAAATATTCGGTGGTGCGGAAACGCTGCTCGTAGAGCTGCTTTTTGTTGCCCAGATCTTCTTTCTCGGTACTCTCCGAGAGCAGTTCGACGATCACATCGGGGTAGCGCCCGTCTTCATCCCAGATTGCCCAGTAGAGCCGCCGCCGCTGGCCGTCCACATCATGCACGAAGTAGACATCTGGCCCCTTAAAGTCTTTGTTGCGTACTTGTTGCCAGCTGTAGTAGACGAACATGTTGACGCCAACATAAAAGTCGTCCATCTTGCCGCCACGGGCCGTCACATAGCCCGCCTTAAGCAGCGGGCCGCTTCCGACGTGCCAGGGTGATTCCATAGGCTCTCCATCGTCGTAGGGAAGGTCGGAAGGCGGCAGCGTCGGTGGATCAACCCAGGGCATTTCTGAAATATTCAATTCGACCAGCTGTTCATAGGGATTCGACATTGTCCGCTCCTTCACACTGTTTACACGCTCTAGTGTAACACAGTGAAGGTAGTTTTGCAAACATATGTTCTTCTTACATGAAGCATGTGCTTCATCGTTTGAGTATTGTACCGCACTCCTACACCAGCTGCACGCCCGCGCCCGCCACCACCCGGCCAACCTGACGGAGTTCGGGGACTGTGGCCAGCGCCAAACCCACCTCACCCGTTGGTACAAGGACGAGCATGCCCAGACCCATGTTCAGGGCGTGGTAGGCTTCTGCATCTGGCAGGGACGCCGTTTCCACTAACAACTGCATGATTGGCGGCACACTCCATGTGCCTTTTTCGATCACGGCCCCGCTGCCGGGCGGCAGCACGCGGGGCAAGTTGTCGAAGACGCCGCCACCGGTGATGTGGGCCAGGGCCTTTACTTCGACGGCGGCCCGCAGGGCGGTGACTTCGGGCAGGTAGCAGCGGTGAACCGCTAGCAGCGCCTCGCCCACGGTTTGCCCGCCGAGAAGCGCCGGTGTTGTGGCGTAGCCTTGGGGCAGCCCGGCAACGATGCGACGGGCCAGGGAGTAGCCGTTGGTGTGGAGGCCAGTGGAAGGCAGGGCCAGGATGGCGTCGCCGGGGGCCACCGTGGGCCGGGGCAGCATAGACTCACGGCTCACCACGCCCACAATGGTGCCCGCCAGGTCAAACGCGCCCGGGGCGTAGACATCGGGCATCTCTGCCGTTTCGCCGCCGAGCAGGGCACAGCCCAGCGCCCGACAGGCCGCCGCCACGCCGCCCACCAGCGCGGCCACATGCTGCGGCTCAAGCTTTGCGACGGCGATGTAGTCGAGAAAGAAGAGCGGCGTTGCGCCCTGCACCAGAATGTCGTTGACGCAGTGGTTAACCAGGTCTTGCCCAACGCTGTCGTAGCGGTTCAGGGCAGCGGCGACGAGGGTTTTGGTGCCTACACCATCGGTGCTGGCCACCAGCACGGGCGACTGGACGCCCGTCAGGGCCAGGCCTGCATCGAAGCAGCCGCCAAAGGCCCCCATGCCCGCCAGCACCGCCGGGCCATAGGTGGAGCGGACGGCGGCGGCCATCAGTTCGTTGGCGCTGGTGGCAGCGGCGATGTTCACGCCCGAATCGGCGTAGGACGTTGTCATAGCAAGATTTTCCTTTTACGCAGAGGCGCAGAGACGCAGAGACGCAGAGAGATATATGAGTTATACTCAACTTACCACAGCGCGTGCAAATTGTCTCTCTGAGCGAAGCGAAGAGTCTTGACTCGATTACGCCAAGATGCTTCGCTCCGCTCAGTATGACATGCCTACGCTCAAATCCGATCTGGTTTACCTCTGCGTCTCT
>JALONX010000526.1 GCA_025454695.1 Chloroflexaceae bacterium | reverse complement strand
AAGTAGGAATGCACAAAATAGAAATCGCTGCCGCTGGGAATGTCGGCAAACATGGGGTGTTCAGCGGCGTGGGGCGTGGTGAGCACCTGATTCCAACCGATCTGCGGCACCTTCTGGCCGCCGGGGAGCCGCTGCACCGTGCCGCCTAGCACATTCAAGCAGGGGTGGAGTCCGAACTCCAGGCTCTCGGCGAACAGCACCTGCATGCCGACGCAAATGCCAAGAAAAGGCCGTCCGCTGGCGATAACCTGAGGAATGACCTCGGCCATGCCCAATTTCGTCAGGCTTTGCATGGTGTCCAGCGTCGCGCCGACGCCCGGCAGCACCACCGCATCGGCCTCGGCCACCACGCTGGCTTCCTCCGTCACCACCAGGTCGGCCCCAACGTGGTTGAGGGCACGCACGGCATTGGGCAAATTCCCGGCTCCATAATTGATGACTGCAATTTTCATTGTTTTGTTTTTCATCGCGGGCGGGTCTGAGACCGCGCCCCGACGGCATTGCATCGTTCATCGGTTGCATTGGGGGCGGGTCTGAGACCGCGCCCCTACAACGTTGCACATGCGATGCGGTTCTCGGTTCTGGGTTCTGGGTTCTTGGTTTTCACCGCAACAACGGATGTTGCGCCTTGACCCGTTCCACGAGTTGGCCCACATCCGGTTCGTGGTAGGTCGCCGGGTGTGGGGTGGGGCCTGGCCCCTCGCCCAGCAGCACCCGCAGCGAGGCGACCACACTGGCACCCAGCGCATCGAGGTCGTAGCCGCCTTCCAGCACCAGCACCAGCCGCCCATCACACAGCTCCGCCGCCGCATCATAGAGTAGCTGCGTCAGGCGGGCGTAGCCTGAGGTGGAGAGGCTCATTGGCCCCAGCGGGTCGTCGCCGTGGGCGTCGTAGCCCGCCGACACCAGCAGCAACTGGGGCCGGAAGCGGCGCAGCGCCAGTATGATGGTCTGCTCGTAGACGTGCATGTAGCCAGTGTCGCCCAGGTAGTAGGGCAGTGGAACGTTGAGCGTGGTGCTTTTGGCTAGCCCGCTGCCCATCTCGCTAAACGCCCCCGTGCCGGGGTAGAGCGGCGCGGCGTGGGTCGAGCAGAACAACACTGCGCTGTCGTCATAAAAGGCGTCCTGGGTGCCGTTGCCGTGGTGAACATCGAAGTCCACAATGGCTACCCGTTGGAGGCCAGATTGCCCCAGGGTGGCCCGGGCGGCGACGGCGATGTTGTTCACCAGGCAGAAGCCCATGGCCTGGCCTGGTGTGGCGTGGTGGCCCGGCGGGCGCACCAGGGCGAAGGCGTTGGCGCACTGGCCGCTCAGCACCGCTTCCACCGCGCCCACCGCAGCACCCGCCGCCAGCGTCGCCGCCTCCCACGAAGCCTCGGTGACGTAGGTGTCACCATCAATATGGCCGCCGCCAAAGCTGGCCATGCGCTCCACCAGGTCGAGCAGGGTTGGCTGATGGACGGCCAGCAACTCGGCTCTGGTGGCGGGCCGGGGCGACAGGGATTGCAGGCGTGGACGCAGGCCGCTGGCATCCAGGGCGTGGTTAACCGCCGTGAGCCGCTCGGCCCGTTCCACATGGCGCGGGTTGGTGTGGCCCGCAAAGCGTGCATCTGTCAGAATAGCTGTTGCCATGCCCAAACCTCATCCTGCCTCGTAACTGGTACGGCGCTATTGTACCAAAGGTAGGCCCGCTTGTCACCGCAATCGAATGTGAGCCAGGGCCGTATCCAAAAACATGTATCCGCAGATTACACAGATTACGCAGATGAACTGTTCCAATCTGTGTAATCTGCGTAATCTGCGGATGGTGAAAGTTTGCCTGACTCTGGTCTGCCGTCCCCGGTCTTCGGTCGCTTATCGCATCGCCCGCCGGGCCTGCCAGTCGAGCATCAGCGAGTAAATGGTGTAGTAGATGGGGTAAATCAGCGAGAGGGCCACCAGCCACATGCGCAGTGGGCCAGAAACCCAGAGGGCGGCCAGCATCAGCACGCCGCTGATGCTGGCACCAGCGAAGTGCCATTCCTTAAAACGGGGGAAGCGGGTAATGTAGATGTAGCGAGTGGGCACAAACACCAGCGCCGCGAGCAGCAGCAGAATCAGCGTGCTAATCAGGGGCGACGCGCCAGTGAGATAGAGATAGGCCACGACGATATTCCAGTAGGAAGGAAAGCCCACAAAAAAGCCGTCGTCGTCCAGCTTGGCGTCGCTGCGGGCGAAGCCAAAGGCGCTGGCAATGAGCGGAAAGGCTCCAAATAGAATTGCCGGTTGCAGCAGCATCTCGGCCTTGAGCAAAAATACAATCGGCAGAAAGACGTAGGCCACGTAGTCAATGCAGTCGTCCATGGTGCGACCATCAAACTGCGGCAACACCTGCTTGACCTTGAAGCGGCGGGCCAGAAAGCCGTCGGTTGCGTCAATCACAATGTTCAGCAGCATCACAAACAGCGCCGCGGTGAGCTGGTCATTCAACAACAGCGACATCGCCACCAGCAGAATAATCATGGTGGAGGCAGTGTAGCAATGCACCAGAAAGGCTTTAATACGGGCTGAAAGAGGGTAGTTTGCCATGGAAGAGCTGTGAATTACGAGTTGCGAGTTACGAGTAAACTAAAGCAAAGGAAATAAGGGAAATAAACCTGAGCGACACGATGTAATTTCCTTTATTTCCTTTATTTCCTGTTCTCAAAGAGATTACGCAGTAGGCAGTACGGTTTACTTCCCCGCCGTTAGCACCCGGTAGCAGATGGCGGCAAAGGGCAGCAGCAGCCAGAAGCTGAAAAGACGGAACAGAATGGTTGCGCCCAACGCTGCTTCTGCTGGCACGCCCTGTGCCGTAAGCGATAAAGCAATGGCTGCTTCCACCGTGCCGCCGCCGCCGGGCAGGGCCGTAAACGTGCCCACAATCAGCGCCAGGCCGTAGGCTGCCAGCACCGCCAGAGGCGAAGTGGTGTGAATGCCGAGCCCGTGTAACATTGCCAGCAGGGCCAGCGCATGCAGGGCAAACACAATCAGTTGTAGCGCAAGCAGCATGGCAGTTTGTTTGGGGCGCTCGCGGATCAGCTTGCGGTTGGCATCCAGTTCATCCACCATGTGCTGAATGCGCACATCCGACCAGCGCTTGCGGAAGATGCGATTAGCCATGCGGGCCAGTGTGTGCGCCCAATCGTGCAGGGTGGCGTGGGGCCGGGTGCCCACAAACAGAAAGCAGCCCACCAATGTAAGCGCCACAGTGGCCGCCGGGTAGGTAATCTGCGTTACCGCGCCATTGCCGATGGTAAGCAGCTTATAAACAACGCCAAAGGTAAACAGCACCAGCATACCGCCGATCCAACTGAGCAGCTCCAGGCTAGCCAGCAGCGCCACGCTGGTGCCAGGGATGCCGCGCCGCCGCATGCTGGCGGTGAGAAAGGCGTAGCTCGCCACGGTGCCAGCGGGAATGGACTGGCTGATAATCATCGAGACCATCGCCGCCGAGATGAGCCAGCGTTGCGGTGCATGGTAACCGAGAATATGCAGCACGCGCCCGTAAATCTGCCCGGCGGCAACGAAACCGGCAGCGACGGCGAACACACCAAGGGCCAGCCAGCCCAGTTGGGCCTGCCCCATCAGAACAAAGGACTCATTTAAGGTATGCCAGTGGAGAACAATCAGGGCTAGCATTGCGACGAGGAGAACCACGCCGACAACATACGTCCAGGGGGAGTGACGAGTTTGAGATACGTGCATCGAGAGCAAGCTCCTGTTGCGCGGTAGCAGGACGCGCGTTGTAATGTGGTGAAGTATAGCACGGCGTGTACTACTGTCAACATATACGAAATCGTTGGGCGACGACAAAAGTTACGCCGTAAAACTGGTCTGACTCTGATACAACTCTTACACTCGGTGCCAGAAAGATAGGAGTCGTTATGCTATACTATACACAGCGGTTGTAACGAAGCTACAACACCAGGGATACCCTCCTTCACCATTGAGCGACCGCAATTTACGAAGGCAGAGGAGCCACGATGAGACTTGAACGATTTACTGAGAAGGCCCAGGAAGCATTTCAAGAGGCCCAGGAGATAATGCAGGAGCAGCACCACACGCAGCTCGATGTTGAGCATGTGTTTCTGGCGATGCTCCGCCAGCGCGACGGACTCACCGCCCGTGCGCTTGGCCGGTTGAATGTTGACCCCGATGTGGTGGCCCAGCGCGTTGAGCGCGAGCTGGAAAAGTCGCCCAAGGTCTATGGCCAGTATGGCTATGGCAACCAGGTGTATGTCACACCGCGCACGCAGCGGCTGGTGAAGCGGGCCGAAGAAGAAGCCAATCGCCTCAACGATCAATACGTGGGCGTTGACCACCTGCTGATCGCCATTACCGGCGAGCGCGAAGGAGCGTCGTCGCGCATTCTGAACGGGCAGTTTAACATTGACCAGGAGCGCATCTATCAGGTGCTGATGGAGATTCGGGGCAGTCAGCGCTCCGACGATCCCGGTGCTGAAGGGCGTTACGAAATCCTGGAGAAATATAGCACCGACCTGACTGAAATGGCCAAGCAGAGCCAGCTCGATCCGGTGGTTGGCCGCGAAGTTGAAATTAGCCGCGTGATTCGTATTCTGTCGCGGCGCACCAAGAACAACCCCGTGCTGGTGGGTGAAACCGGCGTGGGCAAAACCGCCATTGCTGAAGGTCTGGCCCAGCGCATCATCAGCGGCGATGTGCCGCCAACCCTGCGCGACCGCAAGTTGCTCGCCCTCGACCTCGCGGGCATGGTGGCCGGTTCCAAGTTCCGCGGCGAGTTTGAAGAGCGCCTCAAGGCGGTGATGGACGAAGTACGCACCGCCAAGGGCAAAATTGTCCTGTTTATTGACGAGTTGCACACCGTGGTTGGCGCGGGGGCGGCGGCTGGCAGCATTGACGCCAGCAACATGCTCAAGCCAGCCCTGAGCCGGGGCGAAATTCAGGTCGTTGGTGCCACCACGATTGACGAGTACCGCAAG
>JALONX010000525.1 GCA_025454695.1 Chloroflexaceae bacterium | reverse complement strand
ACTCGCAACTCGTCACTCGCAACTCGTCACTCATAACTCGTCACTCGTCCATGCGTATTGGTCTCGACGCCCGCTATGCCACTGATTATTTCCCCGGCATCGGGCGCTATGTGGCTGGGCTTGCGGCGGCCCTGGCGGAGCTGGAGCACGGCCACACGCTGGTGCTGATTCATAACCCGGCGCTGCCCAACAGCCGCCACAACCTGGCGGAGTTGGCCCGTTTCCCTGGCGTGGAACTGGTGGCCACCAACGCCCGGCCCTTTTCGCTGGCCGAACATGTGCGCTTGCCGCTTTTGGCCCGGCAGCTGCGGCTCGATCTGCTCCATTCGCCCTACTACGTGAAGCCCTACGCCGGGTTGCCCTGCCCTTCCGTCGTCACCATCTATGACCTGATTGGTTGGAAATTCCCCAAAACCCTTTCGCCTCGCGGACGATTGTTGTACCGAGTGACAATGAGTCTGGCGGTGCGCCGTTCGGACTCAATCATCACCATCTCGCAGAGCGCCCGCGACGACCTGGCCTTTGTGTATCGTCTGCCCCAGGAGCGCATCGCCGTGACGCCGCTAGCCGCCGACGGGCGTTTTCGGCCCCAGCCGCCCGAGCGCGTAGCGGCGCTGCGGGCGGCTCACCAGCTGCCGCCGCGCTATGTGCTCTACCTGGGCGCAAACAAACCCCACAAAAACCTGGAACGGCTGCTACGAGCCTGGGAGCGAGTCGTTGGTGCTAGCTCAGAGAGCAAACTGCAAACTGGCGACTGCAAACTGATCATCGCCGGGCACGAAGACCCCCGCTACCCACAGGCGCGACACATGGTGACCGAGCGGGGGTTAAGCGCGAGTGTGCGTTTTCTGCCCAATGTGGCTGAAGCTGATTTGCCCGCGCTCTACAGCGGGGCCGAAATCTTTGTGTTTCCCTCGTATTACGAGGGCTTTGGCCTGCCGCCGCTGGAGGCGATGGCTTGCGGCACGCCGGTGCTGTGCGCCTATGGCAGCAGCCTGCCGGAGGTGGTGGGCAATGCCGCCCTCACGGTTGACCCCTACAGCGCGATTGACATGGCCGAAGGGCTGCGGCGGCTGTTGCATAACCACGTTTTGCGTCAGCAGCTGCGCGAGTCCGGCCTACAACGCGCCCGTCAGTTCACATGGCGGCGCACGGCCCTGGCCACACTGCCGGTGTATGAAGGGCTGGTGAAGCGCACAACATAGTGGTGCGTTGATACTCTCTACGTGATGTATCCCGAATTGATGTGGGCTATGTTCTTGCACATACCCTGAAAAGATTTTGTCCCCTCTACACAAAAATCCTCGTAGGCAGTATAATACTCCAATCCAACGTGTGTTTCGCACAAATGAACATGGTTGATACCCGCCTCAGTGCTGTGGCATGCCCTTTGGCACACGCTTTGCTTTGGTTTCCCCTATGGCAAATGTGGTGCTGGCGCGACCCAGCCCTGCTAGAAGGTGATAGCTCATGGAGCTGCATCGAAGATGGCGCTACCCGACAGTGCGCCGACGTATGTGGATTGTGTTCGTATTGGGCATTGTGCTGGTCGGTATGACGGGGTTCACCTTTCAGCAACGCCCCCGCTCAGCCTTGCAGCAACTGGCTGAAGCGCGGACGCGCTGGAGCTTACGCTCGTTCGCCAATTACCACGTGGTGATTGAAGAGCAGAACACCGCTGTTGGCTATTGTATGGAACATAGCGATGTGCGGCACGAGGAACTTGCGAGCAATGTGGCGGTGTGCGCAACCACCGTTGGGGCTTTGTTTCAGCGCATTGAGCGCTTTCTGCAGCCCAGTTGTGACACGCCTCGTTGCGCCTGCCGCTATGAAACCTCAGTGCAGGTGACTTATGACCAACAGCTGGGCTACCCACAAACGATGGAGTTGCACCGCAGCCTACAGCCCAACTGGTTCAACCCGGCCTACTGGCAGCTGATGTGGAGCGTGAAACAGCTGCACCCCTGCGACAAGCCCTACACGGAGTTTCATACCAGTGTGCAGGTGCAGGCGCTGACGCCGCAATATTAAGGTGTTCGCCCCACTTTTCATATTGATTGAAACGTAAAACGTGAACGTGAAACGTGAGCCAGAGCTACGTTTCACGTTTCACGTTTTAATCTGTATATGTCGGTAGATGTACGGATGAGGCTACTGCCCACCACCAAGCTGCTGCTGCACCTGCGTAATCACCGCCGTGCCCTGGTTGAGCAGCTGGGTGGCCTGCTGGAGTAGGGCGTTGTCGCGCAGGGCCACCGCTTGTTCGTAGGTTTTGCCCATGTCCTCCAGGCTTTGCATAGCACCCAGGTAGGTCTGGTGCATGCTAGCGAATTGTTCCGGCGGCGTGAGTGCGCGGGCCTCGGCAATCAGGGCACGCTGAGCGGTAATCTGCTCGTTGACCTGGCCTTCCCATGTGGCGTCGCCAAGTTGTGGCTCTAGCAGCAGGGCTTGTAAAGTTGTCACCGAAGTGCTGGTGCGCTGCACATGGTTCAACATCGTCTGGCCGTAGCTCAGTTCGGCCTGGAAGGGCAGGGCACAGCCTGCCAGAAACAGCAGGAGGGGCAAAAATAAGAAATTCACAATGCGCATTTTCATGTACTTCCCCTTATACAATATTCCACTTACCTTCAATTGGACGCTGAAACGGCAATTTTGGTTGCACAGCAAATGCGCACTTATTTTCGGTAGCGTGCATAATGGCCTGCACTGTCGTTCATGGTTTGCGATGTGAGGCACCGGGGTGCCTTGCCGTTGCAGTGTAGAGACGCCCCGCCGGGGCGTCTCTACAGTGCATGCGTTGAGCTACGTGGCAGCAGCAATGCCAGTGCCTCTATCATGCGAAGGCAACGCTACGGATTGCTGCGGTTCAGGATAAGTTCATTGGCCCAGCCTTCCATGCCTGAACCGGCCCGCTG
Source organism: Chloroflexaceae bacterium (assembly GCA_025454695.1). GTDB lineage: Bacteria > Chloroflexota > Chloroflexia > Chloroflexales > Chloroflexaceae > JALONX01. Next base: position 2,077 of record JALONX010000525.1, on the reverse strand, counting down.
CGGGCTACAACTTTCACCAACGCTACTGACCCGAATACGGAACCAGCGGGCATTTTCCACAGTGCGTTCTTCAAGCAACGCTACCTGGTCGCCTGGGCAGAGCAGCCCCAGCACCGAGTCGTCGGCAATCAACGGCTGGTTGCGCAGGTTGCCCACCGCTGTTATCTGCGCCGTGCCCAGCACACCAGCTGCAGCGGTGGGGGCGGGTACCGTTGTGTTCACCACCGCCGCCGCTGTTGATTGAGCGACTGCGGTACGAGTGGCGGCGGTTATTGCATTGGTGGTTGAAGCAAGGCTGATAGCCAGTTGGCGCTGTTCGATGCCGTATTGGAGTGTAAAGAAGGCCCCAACACTCAGTAAAATCAGAACAAGCATCAGGATGAGGAGGTTGGAAAGCACTCGAAGTGGGCCACCCCGCCTGGGGGCACCTGGGCGAAAATAGCGATCCCAGTCACGAGGGTTTGATTTTGCTGGCACGTTGCTGCTCCTTCTTTTGCCACAGAGGGCACAGAGAACACAGAGGTATTCACGCTGTAGATGCTGGTGCGGGTATCACATATCATAACGGAGGATGACCTGCCGTTCGCCAGTTAGGCTGAAGCCAAACCAGCGGTAGAGGTTTTGTGCGCGGGTGTTGTAGGCCTGGGTATTTAAGGTGATGGTGTAGGCCTGGAGTTGCCGAGCATAGGCCACCACCTCGGCCAGAAGCCGCACACCGGCCCCCAGCCCCTGAAACTGGGGCCGCACTGCGATGCGCACGAGATGCACCAGCCGCCCGCCGTAGTGGCTGGTGGCGTAGGCATAGCCGATTACCTGATTCTCGTGTTCGACCACCAGAAAAAGCGGCCCCTGTTGCATGGCGGTGGAGAGGATGGTGTCATCTTTTTCCCACTGGGCCTCGAAACAGTCCTGGTCAACTGCGACTACTGTGGTGAGATCAACGGCCTGGGCCGGGCGCACACGGAGGCGAGGGTTGCCGGTAGCGGGCATATCCATTGAGCGCTTTTCATACACCACCACATCGGTGTCGTGCAGGTAGCCCCGGTGGGTGAGGGCAGGCACCATCCAGGAATCGGCCCCGTCGTCGCCGCCATAGTAGACTCGCTGCACACCCACCGCGCGTAGCTCGGTGTGCAAGGCTGGCACCAGCGCCTGGAGCGCCGGGCCAAAGGCCAGACCATCGGTGAGGGCGCAGCCACGTAGCCATGCCGTTCCATCAACTGGCCAGCCTGCCACCAGGGCCGCCCAGAGGTCGCCGTCGTCGTGCGATTCGATCAGGATGCATGTTCCAGTCACCAGCAGGGCAGGCAGATCGAGGTTGGCGAAATTATAGTAGCGCTTTGCGCCATCGCGGAACAGGCGCGCTATGCGGGGCAGGTCGGCTTCTACAGCTGTGCGCAGTGTTGATCGCTGCAAATCGAGTCCCCGACGAAACAGACGCATAGTTTCCCCGTGTGTAGATAGTTGCCCGCCCAATTCATTGTACAATAGAACTGAAACCCGCAACAAACAACCAACTATGAAACTCTATACACAAACGCTCTGGCGTCGCTTCTTCGGCCTGAATGTCTCGCAAATCGAGCCGTTGTTATTTGTTGGTGGTCAATTCCAGGTGGGCCAGTGGCCGCTGCTCCACGCCCTGGGTATTCGGGCGGTGCTAAGCTTGCAGGCCGAACACGAAGACCAGTTTAGCGAACCGCTGCCAAAGCGGACTTTGCGCCTGCTGGTGGAGGATTTTACGCCGCCATCGCTTGCGCAGCTGCGGGAAGGGGTAGATTTTATCACCAACGCGCACGGGGAAGGGCTACCAGTATTTGTACATTGCCATGCTGGGGTTGGGCGTGCGCCGCTCACCACCGCCGCCTACCTGATGCAGCAGCGAAAGCTGAACACGGTGGCGGCGCTCCGTGTCATTCGCAGGGCACGGCCCATCATCAGACTGAATGAGATACAGTTGGCCCGCCTACGGGAGTGGGAGGGGATGATGAAGTATGAAGGATGAGGTATGAAATGTGAGATTAATATACAGATTACAAGTTATAAGTTACACCTATTTCGTTCTTCATCCTCGCTCCTC
>JALONX010000524.1 GCA_025454695.1 Chloroflexaceae bacterium | reverse complement strand
ACAAGCTGCGGGCCTACCGCCGCAACGGTGTGCAGGAATACGTGGTCTGGCAGGTGTACGACCAGCGGTTGGATTGGTTTGAACTCCGTGATCAGAACTACGAGCCGCTGCTGCCTGACGCCGATGGCATCAGCCGGAGCCGGGTTTTCCCTGGGCTGTGGCTCAATGTGCAGGCCCTCCTTGCCGACGACCGTGCGGCGCTGCTTGCGGCGATACAGCAGGGCATGGCGTCTCCTGACCATGCTGCCTTTGTTGCCCGCCTCACCCAGCCGTGATCTCCAGCTTCAGCAATCCCCAGATTAAGCAGATTCGTGCCCTGCGCCAACGCAAAGAGCGTGACGCCACGGGGCTTTTTTTTATTGAAGGCATTCGGCTGGTGGGCGAGGCGGTGCAGCTTCATGCGCCGATTGACACCCTGGTGGTTGCGCCCGAACTGCTGAGTAGCGATTTCGCTCGCAGCCTGGTGGAGGAACAGACTCAGGCTGGGGTGCGCCTGCTGGAGGTGACGGTGGACGTGTTCGCCAGCCTGTCGGGCAAGGATGGCCCACAGGGGCTGGGGGCCGTGCTGCGCCAGCAGTGGGAGCCGCTTGAGGCGGTGGGGCTGGAGGACGGGCTGGGCTGGGTTGCCCTTGAGTCGGTGGCCGACCCTGGCAACCTGGGCACGATTCTGCGCACGGCGGACGCTGTGGGGTGCGCGGGCGTGCTGCTGCTGGGCACCAGCACCGACCCGTTTGACCCGGCGGCGTTGCGGGCCAGCATGGGCGCAATTTTTTCGCAGCGGCTGGTGCGGGCAAGTTTCGCTGAATTTGTGGCCTGGAAGCAACGCCACAGGGTCGCCGTCGTTGGCACCTCTGGCGACGCAGCCCACGACTACCGGGCGGTGCGCTACCAGCCGCCGCTGGTGCTGCTGATGGGCAGCGAGCGCCAAGGGCTGAGCGACGAGCAGCAGGCCGCATGCGACGTGGTGGTGCGCATCCCCATGGTGGGCCGCTCCGACTCACTCAACCTCGCCGTGGCCACCGGCGTGGTGCTGTATGAAATGTTTTATCAAAGGCTGAAGGCTGAAGGCTGAAGGCTGAGAGAAACTTGAAGCGTGAAGCGTGAAACGTAATTTTGAGCCAATCACCTTGTCACCTTGTCACTCTATCTCTGCGTCTCTGCGTTTCTGTCCGGTCTTCCGTCTCCGGTCTTCCCCACTCCTCCCGCAGCATGCTGTACACCGCCAGGTCTACAAAGTGGTCGTGGAGCCATTCGGCTTGCCGTAACACGCCTTCCTGGGTGAAGCCGAGTCGTTCGGGGATGGCCCGGCTGCGGGCATTGTCCACGGCGCAATGAATGACGACGCGCTGGAGTTGCTGCACCGCAAAGGCATAGTCAATCATTGCATGGCAGGCCCGCGTCATCAGGCCGTGGCCCTGAAACTCGGCCCCCAGCCAGTAGCCCAGTTCGGTGGCCCGGTTGCCCCAATCAATGCGGTTGTGGCCCACCACACCAGCGATGGAGCCATTGAACCAGATGCCCGCCTGAAAGCCGTTGTTCTCGGCCCATTGCAACATGGCTCCCCGCAGAAAGCCGCTTGTCGCCGCTGGATTTGGCTTTATATCAACCCAGCCCAGCCATTGGCGCAGGTGGTCGCGGTTGCGGTCGGTCAGGGCGAACAGTTCGTCAGCGTACCGTTCTTCCAAAGGGCGCAGTTCCGCGCCGTCGCCAAGATTGTAACTGAACATAGATAGGAAAAGTATGAAGTATGATGTAAGATGTATGAAGTCCACTGCACTGCAATGCAGGTTTCATACTTCATATTTCATACTTCATCATTGCTTCCGCACACTTTTCTCCGCTGATCATCGCCGCGTTGAGGCTGCTGGCCTCCGTCCATTCAGCAGCAAAAAACAGGCCAGGCCGCCCGCTCATGTTATCTGGCAGGCCGGGGTGCAGGCCGGGCGGCTGGGCGAACTGGCCGTAGGGAATGCGGTAGAGCGCCAGGGGTTGGTAGGTGGCCAGGGCCGTGAGCGCCCGCTTGTCGCCCGCAAACATCAGCCGCAGGTCGGCCAGAGTGCGGCGGTACAGTTCCTCGTCGTCCAGCGTGGGCACACCAAGCACACTGGCGCTGAGCAGGTGGTGGTGGGGCTGGGCATACTCAGGGGCGATGTTGCTAAGCAGCTGGGCGTTGTTCACAAAGGCATCGGGCGCGGCGTTGAGCAGTAGCTTTTTGCCGTTGTAGAGCCGTTCCGTCCCGCTGAAGTAGAGCGTCACCGTGCCCACCTGGCCGGTTGGCAGCGTCGGCACATGCTGGTTGATGGTTGCGCAGAGCCGGGCCGCCTCAGGCGCAGGTGCGGCCAGCACCACCGCCTCGGCCCGGCGCTCGCTGCCGTCTTCCAGCCGCACACCCACCACCCGTTCGCCTTCGGCCAGCAGCGCCGCTACCGGCTGGTGGCAATGCACCCGGCCAAATTCCCGCAACTCACGGGCCAGCTGGTGGCTGATCTCGCCCATGCCCCCCGCCGGAACGCACACGCCGCCGTCCGCCGCCATTTTGAAGTCGAACTTGAAGCACTTGGCACTGGTGTTGAGCGAGCGATCAAGAAAAATGCCGCCGTAAAAGGGCTGAAAGAAGCGCTCAATCATCATGCGGCTGAAGCCTCGCTGGTGCAGGTAGTGCATTGTGCTGTCGTCCGCGCCAGCCAGCACCTCATCCACCGTTTGCCCCTTCAGCTCCAGGGCCAGTTGCAGCACCAGGGCTTTGTCGAGCGGGGTAACGGCGAAGCTGGCCACCGCCCCCAGAATGGCCACCGGGTTGCGGTCGCGGAGCGGGTCGGTCAGCACGCTGCGCTGGCCATTGAAGCAGAGAATCGCGCCGGGATCGAAGTAACGCAGGCGCAGCTCGGGGTAGTGCAGCTGGCGGCGGGCAGCGGGGTAGGCATCAAACAGCACCTGAAAGCCCCGGTCAAGCGTGTAGCCATGCACAAAATCGGAGCGCACCCGCCCGCCGACGTTGTCGCTCGCTTCCAGAACCTCCACGTGGTGGCCGTCGCGGTGCAGGGTGCGGGCACAGGTCAGCCCCGCTAGCCCCGCGCCAATCACAAGGATTTGCATAGTCATAGCTCTCGCAAAGCCGCAAAGCCGCAAAGATTCTGCTACGGAGGTCTATGTGCCATAGTATACCATTCCTTGACTGGCGGTGGGGCGGGATAGTGTCAATTTTCACAGGCACATTATTATAGATTACCGGAGTTCAGCATAGACAATCGCACCAGCAGCAGGTTCCCTCTGGAACAAGCGTCCTGCCAACCACAACCGTCAGGTGAGTCGTGGGCGCTCTCACAACGCCTCTCCCGAACTGAGGTTAGAGCCGACCTGAAAAGCCTCGCGCAAAGGCGCAAAGCGCACAAAGATTTGCAGATGGACGTGTTTGGGCCTGCCCTTTGCGGCTTTGCGGCTTTGCGCGAGCTACAAAAATTAAATTTTCGATGCTGCAAAACTCGCAGATTCTTTCATGTAGATTTGCGTTGTAGTCCTATCGCTCGTATGATGAGCAGACTCACGTTTTTGAAATGCCGATGGAGTAGCCATGAACGCCCTGCCTCTGGATTGGATTCGTGCTCAGTTTCCTGCCCTTGCGGAGCAGATCAACGGTCAGCCTGCCGTCTTCTTCGACGGGCCAGGCGGCACCCAGGTGCCCCAGGCCGTGATTGATGCGATTGCTAGCTATTTTACCCACGCCAATGCTAACACCCACGGCGCGTTTCTCACCAGCCAGCGCACCGATGCGGTGCTGGACGTGGCCCACGCCGCCGTGGCCGACCTGCTTGGCTGTGCGCCGGACGAGGTGGTGTTTGGGCCGAATATGACCACGCTGACCTTTGCCATCAGCCGGGCAATTGGGCGCGAGCTTGGGCCAGGCGATGAAATTGTGGTGACACGGCTCGACCACGATGCCAACGTGGCCCCCTGGCGGGCGCTGGAGGAGCGCGGTGTGACGGTGCGGGCGGTGGACATTGACGTGGAAGACTGCACGCTGGACATGGCCGATTTCGCGGCCCAGATCACGCCGCGCACGAGGCTGGTGGCGGTGGGCTACGCCAGCAATGCCGTCGGCACCATCAACGATGTGCAGCGAGTGGTGGAACTAGCCCACAGCGTGGGGGCGCTGGTTTATGTGGATGCGGTGCATTACGCGCCCCACGGCCCGATTGATGTGCGCGAGCTGGATTGCGATTTTCTGGCTTGTAGCGCCTACAAATTCTTCGCGCCCCATGTGGGCTGCCTCTACGGCAAGCGTGAACACCTGGAACGGCTGCAACCCTACAAAGTGCGCCCTGCTTCAAACGCTGCCCCCGACCGCTGGCAGACCGGCACTCAGAACCACGAAGGGCTGGCAGGCACCATAGCGGCGATTAACTATATGGCCAGCCTGGGTGAGATGGGCGGTAAGCGATTAACGATTGATTTAGAATCTCCAATCTCCAATCTCCAACCTCCAATCTCCAACCGCCGGGCTGCACTGGTGCGGGCGATGATGCTGATCCAGGAGTATGAACGGGGCTTGAGTGAGCAGCTTATCGCCGGGCTGCTGGCCATTCCGGGGCTGACGTTATATGGCATTCGGGAGCCAGAGCGCTTTGGTTCGCGCACGCCCACCGTGTCGTTCCGCATGGCGAGCCACACGCCCCGCGCCATCGCTGAGTTTTTGGGGCAGCGCGGCATCTTTGTGTGGGACGGCAACTACTACGCCCTGAGCCTGACCGAGCGGCTGGGCGTGGAGGCTGAGGGCGGCATGGTGCGGGTTGGCCTGGCCCACTACAACACCGCCGAGGAGGTTGAGCGCCTGCTGGCAGCGTTGCGCGAGTTGGCAGCGGGCTGAGTTGACCCCGCCTGCTGCGCCCGGAATGACAATGCAGGTCAGTGAAGGTCAGTGTCACCCCGAGCGCAGCGAGGGGTCTTCAGCGCAGGTGCCATGCAAGATTCCTCACTTCGTTCGGAATGACAACGCTGG
>JALONX010000523.1 GCA_025454695.1 Chloroflexaceae bacterium | reverse complement strand
ATTGCACTGTTTTGCTCCTTGACAAATGACCCTTGTTCATTTATTATATGACCCGTGGTCAGTAAACAACGAGCGCGAAGCAGTGCCGACAAGCAGGAACGGCGCGATCATATTCTGACGATGGCCCTGGGGCTGTGGGGCGAACGCACCTTCGCCAGCTTCACCATGGCCGAAGTGGCCGAACGCTGCGGCCTGGCCAAAGGCACGCTCTATCTCTACTTCAAAACCAAGGAAGAGCTGTTTCTGGCACTGCTCGAAGCCCAATTGGGGCAATGGTTTGATTGGCTGGATGGGGGCTTGCGCGCCAGACCCGAAGCCTGGCCTGGTGCTGCGGCAGTGGCCCTGGTGTGCGAGACTCTGGCAGCCCAACCAGCCCTCGTGCGCTTGCTGCCGATTGCCGCCAGCATTCTGGAACACAACATTGACGCCGGGGCGGCTCGCGCCTACAAAACCATGCTCCTCGAACGGGCCAGCAGCAGCGGCGCACTGCTCGAAGCGCGGTTGTCCTTCCTCCGGCCTGGCGAAGGCGTGGCTTTGCTGCTCCAGATTTATGCCCTGGTGGTGGGCCTGGGGCAAATGGCCGACCCGGCCCCGGTGGTGGCTCAGGTGCTGGCCGAACCGCACATGGCACCGCTACGAGTCGAATTTAACCCGGTTTTTGCGACGACACTTGGAGCGCTGCTACGGGGGTTAGAACAGCGTTAGCTTTTACAAATAAGGGGATTTGAGGAACAGCAATGGCAACAACACAACGGCAAACCGCGTTGATCACCGGCGCGTCCGGCGGCATTGGCGAGGCATTGGCCCACATCTTTGCCCGCAACGGCTACAATCTGGTGCTGGTCGCCCGCACCGAAGCGAAGCTCCAGGCCCTCGGCGAGCAGCTGAGCAAGCAGCACGGCGTTGCCTGCACCGCCATCGCCGCCGACCTGTCCGACTCCGCCGCGCCACCCAGACTCGTCGCCGACATGCAGGCCCGTGGGCTAACGATTGACGTGCTGGTCAACAACGCCGGTTTCGCCACCTATGGCCACTTCGCCGAACTCGATCTGCAGGGTGAACTCAACATGCTCCAGGTCAATATTGTGACGTTGACCCACCTGACCCGGCTGCTGCTGCCTGGCATGCTGGCCCGCCGCCGCGGGCGCATCCTCAATGTAGCCTCCACCGCCGCCTTTTTGCCTGGCCCACTGATGGCGGTCTACTACGCCAGCAAGGCCTATGTGCTCTCCTTCTCCGAAGCCCTCAACAACGAGGTGGCCGACAAGGGCCTCAGCGTCACGGCGCTCTGCCCTGGCCCCACCAGCACCGGCTTTCAGTCTCGCGCCAACATGGAAGAATCGCGCCTGGTGCGGGGGCGGCAGATTATGGACGTGCAAACGGTGGCTCAGGCGGGCTACGCCGGGCTGATGGGCGGCCAGCCGGTGGTCATCCCCGGCCTGATGAACCGCATCCAGACCTTCCTGCCGCGCCTGCTGCCCCGCCGCATGGTGCCTGGCATCGTGCGCAACGCCCAGGAACGAAGCCACTAAAGAAAGGATGAAGGATGAAGGATGAAGGATAGACCTTGCAAACCATCGCTTCAGTGCTGTTCCTGTCTTTATTCTTGCACCCAGCCTTCATAGGACTCATCACTCAACAGTATGAACTCATTTCTCATTTACGGCGCGACAGGCTACACGGGTGGCCTGGTGGTGCGCGAGGCACTCCGGCAAGGGCTACGGCCCATCCTGGGTGGACGCAGCGCCGCAAAATTGCAGCCCCTGGCCAGCGAACTGGGGCTTGAATACCGCGCTTTTGATCTGGCCAACCCGGCGGCGATTCGGGACGGGCTGGCGGGCGTGAGTCTCCTGCTCAACCTGAGCGGCCCCTTCAAGCGCACCGCCGGGCCGCTAGTGGATGCCTGCCTGACGACCAGAACCCACTACCTTGACCTGGCGGGCGAGGTGCCCGAGTTCGAGGCCCTTGTTGCCCGCGATGCCGCCGCACAGGCCGCCGGGGTGATGCTGTTGCCTGGCGTCGGCTTTGGCGTGGTGCCAACAGATTGCCTGGCCGCCCATCTCAAGAGCCGCCTGCCCGGAGCGACCAGGCTCACGCTGGCGTTTCAAACGGTAGGCGGGGTGTCCCGTGGCACAGCAGAAACGGTGATTGAAGACCTGCCAAAGGGCGGCGTAGTGCGACGCAACGGCAGGCTCTACCATGTGCCCGCGGGCTGGAAAAGCCGCCGGGTGGATTTTGGCAGCGGCCTGGTGACAGCGCTCTACAACCCCTGGCGCGGCGACCTCAGCACGGCCTACCACAGCACCGGCATCCCCAACATCGAAACCTATGCCGTCATTCCGCCACCGATGAACATGCTCATGCGGGCCAGCCGCTTCATCGGCCCACTCTTTGGCACGTCTTTCATGCAGAAACTACTGAAGCAGCAGGTGCAAAACCAGCCCGACGGCCCCAATGATGCCGAACGGGCGGCTGGCTCCACCGTGGCCTGGGGCGAAGCGAGCGACGAGCGGGGCGGACGGGTCTGGGCTAGCATCGCTGGGCCGGAGGCTTACGATTTCAGCGCGCTCACGGCGGCAGCGATTGCGGGGCAGGTGCTTGGCGGCGCTGCCCGGCCTGGCTTCCAGACACCCGCCCGGCTCCTCGGCGCTACGTTTGTGCTGGGGCTGCCGGGGGTGAAGCTGAGCGATGTGTTTTGACCGGGAACCCTTCGATGCCTCAGGGCAGGCGGGAGACCGGAGACCGGGGCCAAGCAACAATGACAAGACAGCCAGATGACCGGGTTATTGTCAACTGCCAACTGCCAACTGCCAACTGCCAACTGCCAACTGCAAGCTGCTCTGCGTCTCCGCATCTCTGCGTTTTACTGCTGCTCGGTCTGCTTCAGCAGTTCCACAAAGGCCGGGTAGGTCACAGCGGCGTTGAAGCGGCTGGCCCACACACGGTGGCTGGCCTGGCGGCGGGCCGCTGTCTCAACCGGGTTGGCATTGGCGAAACGCCAGAGCGCCTGGGCCACCTCCGCTGGTGTGGGGTTGTGCGGCAGCAGCAAACCGTTGTCGCTACCCACAATCTCAGGCGTGCCACCCACGGCCGTCGCCAGCACCGGAATGCCGCAACTCTGGGCCTCCATCATCGCCACCGAAAGCCCTTCGGACTCACTCACATTCACCAGTGCATCAACCGCGTGGCCCTGGTAGAAAGCCAGTACCCCGCGATTGCTCAACTGGCCGTGGAACTGCCATGTGACGGTGGCGGGTAGCTGCCGGGCTGCCGCTTCCAGGGTTGGGCGAAGCGGCCCATCGCCCAGGTGGTGCCATTCCAGCCGCGTGGTTGGCCAGCGCTGGGCGAACTCCTGAAGGCCAGCGATGAGCAGATCGAGCCGCTTCACCGGCAGCATGCCGCTACACGAAACAAGCCGCAACACAGCATCAACCGAGGGCGCTGTGGTGAAGCCGGGATTGTGGACACCCAGCCGAGAAACTACACAACGCTGCGCCGCCCACGGATAGCGCCCCGTGATGTAGTGCCGCCCGTGTTCCGAAATCAGCACCAGCCGATCCAGCGTGCGCAACGTCGGCTCTCGAAAGGGATGGTAAGGTGGCGTGAGTCGCTCGGCGTATAAATCCCAACCATGTGCCCGCGATACCAGGCGCAGCTGGGGAAACTCCGCCCGCAGCAGCCCCGCCGCCGTCGTCGCCAGCCCCAGCCAGTAGGTATAGATGGTGCAGTCCGCTGAGTCGAGTTTGAGGTGGTGGAGAAACGCCCGCAGCCAGTGGGTACAGCGCAACGCCTCACCCAGGTAGCCCACTGCCCGCCGCAACGCCCGCGGTTGCGCCAGTGCATGCGGCTGGCTTGCTAGTTCGCGGTACAATAGCGGCGAGGCAGCGGTTCGGCCCAGTGCCCCAGCCAGGTAGGCCGCGCCACGGGGCCGCCCCGCCGCAAACGAGGTTTCCACCTCCACCCCGGCGGGTACTGGGCGGCGTGGCCCCTCGGCACGCTCCGGCACACAGATCACGCGCCCAAAACCCGCCACCAGGTAGCCAATCTCCGTCTCCAGAAACGGCTCACTGTAGCCATAGGGAAAACGATCTGTAAAGAGTAATAACATTGGAAATTACGAGTTACGAGTTACGAGTTGCGAGTTTCTAATAACAATTGGCAATTTGCAGTTTGCAGTTTGCAGACCCGTCAATGCCTGATTTTCAATCTCCAATCTCAAATCTCCAATCCCCAGTCTCTGCCTATCCAATCGTTTACACCGTGCTGGTGCAGTGGCGCACGTGCAACGACACGCTGGCCTGCCTTGAGTCGCTGGTTGGGACGGGCTACCCCAACCTGCGAGTGGTGCTGGTTGATAATGGCACACCGCCAGAATGCCAGCAGGCCATCGCTGCTCGCTTCCCGGAGGTGGAAATCATCAACAACCGGCGCAACCTGGGCTTTGCCGCCGCCAACAACATTGGCATTCGCCACGCCCTGGCCCACGGGGCCGACTTCGTGCTGATCCTCAACAACGATACCACGGTTCACCCGCACATGGTGCAGGCGCTGCTGGCAGCGTTGCAAGCAGACGAAACGCTTGGCATGGTAGGGCCAAAAATCCTTACAACCGAGCCGCCCAACCAGCTCTGGTATGCGGGCGCAAAACGCACCTGGCTCTATGGTCGCCCGCTGCTGCTTGACCACCGGGGCTTTGGCGACACCGACCATGGCCAGTATGACCAGCCGCAGGCAGTGGATTTTCTTTCCGGCTGCGCTATGCTGGTGCGGCGTGACGTGTTTGAACATGTGGGCCTGTTTGACGAGCGCTACTTTGCCTATTTTGAGGATGCCGACCTGTGCCTGCGGGCGCGGCGGGCCGGTTTTGGGCTGCACTACCTGCCAGAGGCCCGACTCTGGCACCACGCCGCCAGCTCCAGCACAGGCCCCGAGAACTACCGGGCCTACGGCGTCTACTTTGCCACCCGCAACCCCCTGCTGCTGATGCGAACTCACGGCCAGCCCCTGG
>JALONX010000522.1 GCA_025454695.1 Chloroflexaceae bacterium | reverse complement strand
GTGGGCTGCTAAAAAACTTCCAGACCAGGGCATGGGCGCGCCCATCGTCGCCGAGAATGAGGATTTTCATGGATGGTTGGTGGGAAGCTAAGGGTTAAGGATTAGGAGTTAAGGGTTAAGGGTTAGGGGTTAGGGGTTAGGGGCATTGATTTCAATGTATCTCATTGCAGATAACCCTTAACCCCTATCCCCTATTTCCTGCCCCTATCCCCTAGCCGCAGTTAACACATTGCGCAGCAGCATCACATTGGTGACGGGGCCAGTGCCACCGGGCACCGGTGTGATCGCCCCGGCCACCTCCACAGCGCTGGCGAAATCCACGTCGCCAACAATCTGGCCGTCGTCCCTTACGTTGATGCCGAAGTCAACCACTACCGCACCAGGCCGCAGCATGTCGCCCGTCACCAACCCGGCCCGCCCGGCAGCAACGGCCACCAGGTCACATTCGTGCAGCACCGCCGCCAGGTTGGGCGTGCGCGAATGGCAAACCGTCACCGTGGCGTCGGCCCGGAGCAGCAGCAGCGCCATGGGGCGGCCCACCACCGCGCTGCGGCCCACCACCGCGGCTCGCTTGCCGCGCAGGTCAATCCCGTAGCGTTTGAGCAGGGCCATGCCACCAGCGGGCGTGTTGGGCACCAGCGCAGCCCGGCCCTGGGCTAGCAAACCCACGTTGATAGGATGAACTCCGTCCACATCCTTGCGGTAATCCAGATGCATCACCGCCTGGTCGGCAGAAAGGTGGCCCGGCAATGGCATTTGAATCAGCACGCCGTGAGCGGAAGCATCGGCGCTAACTGTCGCAATCGTTTCGTTGAGTACGGACTGAGGAACATCGGCGGGCAGCAGTTCCAGCCGAAATGACATGTCAAGGTTATCACATAGCTTGCGAATGCTGCGCACATAGCGCTCGGAAGCCGAGTCGCCCTGCACCTGCACCACCACGAGTTGGGGCACAATACCCCGTTCCTGCTTAAACGCGGCAATCTCGGCCTGCAACTCGCCCTTGAGTTCCTGGGCGAACTGGCGGCCATCAAGAAGAAGTGCTGACATGAAACTCCTGTTACTGATTGATTCGGCTGCGCACCATCTGCATCACGCCCTCGGTCTCCTCTTCCAGGCCCACCGTCAGGTCTTCCATCTGCGCCCGCGTCTCGCGCACGTAGATGCCATCTTCCAGGCTGGAGAGATTTATGTCAACATTCAACAAGGCGCTACGAACGGTGGCATGGGCCAGCAGTGCCGCCACACCCACATCGCTCACAATCAGGCGGCTGCAGCGGTTGGCCAGCACGGTACAAAGCGGTAGCAGGTTGGCAGCAGCACGGGCAGTGCGCAACGGCACATCGGCGGCTTCCCGCGTGACCTTCTGAATAGCAGCCTTGCGGCTGGCGGCGTCGGCATCGGTGGTGCGGGGCAGTTTGTAGGCCGCCGCCAGGTGAGCAAAGGCTTCAATATCGTCCTGCGCCAGTTGCTGGAACGTCGCCCGTAGCTGCTCGCTCTGCTCGTGGACACCGCGTACCTCCTCCTCAAACTCAGCAAACTGCGGCTTGCCAATAGTCAGCGAGCAGACCATGCTGAGCAGGCCCGCCGCCATTGCGCCCGACAGGGCCGCCACGCTGCCGCCGCCCGGCGTGGGGGCATTGGAGGCGAGCGCATCAAGAAAAGCCTGTAGTGATTGCTGGTTGATGGTATCGCTCATGGTTGTACTCCTTTGGTTTATCGGGGCCAGGCCACCGACCATCGTCACTCCCATTATAGCAGGATCGTGCCACATAGCCGTACCAGGGTTGAGAAAGTATTACTCATAATCCGCGTTTTTCCGCCTGCAAGGCAGACGAGTTTGTCGCCTACGCAGCGGGCGGCAGGGGGTTACCCCATACGCATCAAGGTAAGCTCCGGCAGAGGATTGGGGGCAGCAGGCCTCCGAAAAATACACTATTTTAGTTGTTTTTTGGCAGCTTCGCTGCCAAAAAACAACTAAAACGAGCTACATGTTCATGCGAAAACCCTAACGTTGATGCGTATGGGGCGTCAGGCCCCAACGGAATTGTCAGGGGCTGGCCCCGTTTCGCTCGCCGCGTAGGCGAAAGCAACAGACACTTGGCTTTGACAAGGTTCATATCAAATGTACTATGTGAAGTACACGTAGTGCGGACTTTAGTCCGCGTGGTGGCCAAAACGCGGACTAAAGTCCGCACTACGCATCGTCAAGTACGAATTGCGAACTTCGAACCTTGTCTTTAGAATAAAACCTGTAAAGATTTGGCGCATCAGGGGCCAGCCCCAACCGCCCGCCGCGCAAGCGAAAGCACTATGCATATGGCTGTAGCATAATCAAACGAAGGTCAGACACGAGCCTGCGATGGGACGCAGCACATGCGCCCGAAACGCAAACGCCCACAGTATGACGCAGGCTCCACTTCCGTGCTACACTATAAGCTGACGACATAACCAGAACGAAAGCAGCTCTATGCGTACATTGATGTTTACCGGTAACGGCGGGGCGGGAATTGCCCTGGCCGCTGCTGCCACCGCCAGCAGCGCCGCCGCCAGTGGCATGCGCACCCTGCTGGTCAGTATTGGCCCTTCCCATAGCCTGAGCAGCCTGTTTGGTGTGCCAGTTGGTGCTGCACCTCTGGCCATTGGGCCGAATTTGGAAGCCTGGACGATTGATGTTTTGGCTGAACTCAGCGCCTTCTGGCAGCTAATTAACAAAGATGCGCCCGCAAGCAGCCCCCAGCGACGCATCAACGGCGATGAACTGCCGCTGATCCCAGGGGTTGATTTACTGATCGGCCTGGCCCGCATTCGTGAACATGCAGCCAACGGCTACGATCTGCTGGTGATCGAGGTGGGTTCGCAGGAAGGGCTGCTGCGGGCGTTGGCCGTGCCCGATGGCTTCCGCTGGACGGTGCGGGTGATGTTTGGACTGGATCGGGGGCCGGGACGCAGCAGCGCTTCGGTGGGGCGCGCAATCGTGCCAACTACCTTTTTGCCCTTTGATTGGATGGGTCAAGTTCAGGATACCAGGGTGGGATTTGAAGATATCCGTGACGAGATGAGCGACAGCAACCGCACCAGCGTGCGCTACGTGCTCCGACCCGACGAAGCCGCCCTGGAAGAAGCCCGCATTGCCGTGCCCGCCCTGCACCTGCATGGCCTGGCAGTGGATGGACTGCTGGCCGGGCCGCTGTTGCCAGCAACGGGACTCAACGGAACCCTGGCGGCGGTGGCGGCGCAGCAGCAGCGCGTGATGCAAGAAGCCAGCCAACTCTGGGCACCGCGGCCCCTGTTTGCCCTACCTTTCACTGCTTCAGAGCGCGGGTCACAGACACTGGGCGAACTGGGAAAAGCGCTCTACGACGGGCAGGAACCAGCCGCCATGTACACCAGCCAGCCGCCGATTGAGCGGGGCGACGGGCCGAATCCCTTTGTGGCAATTGACCTGCCGGGCCTCCAGCGCGAAGCTCTTGGCCTGACGCTCAGCGGCGATGAACTGATTGTGCGAGCCGGGCCATACCGCCGCCACTTACTACTGCATGATGCGCTGCGAGGTGTCACCAACATCAGGGCCACCCGGGAAGGCAGCCGTCTTATTGTTCGGCCTCGTTGAACTGTAGGATTGTGGGTTGTGGAGATTGTGGCGGTTGTGGCGGTTGTGGCGGTTGTGGCGGTTGTAGGGACTGTGGGGTTGTGAGGGCTGTGTTTCTCAACTCTCAACTCTCAATGGCCTTAATCCCCAACTTGGCTAACGCCGTGCGGGCAGCAGAACCGGTGAGAAAGGTATAGAGTTCCTGGGCGGCGCGGGGGGTGCTGCGGTCGCGCGAGCGGAGCAGATACCAATCCTGGTACATGGGCGCACCAGCCAGCTCCACACTGCCCAGCTTGTCGGCCCGGCTCAGGCGCGAGGCGGGTACAAAAGCCAGGCCAAGCCCTTCGCGCACGGCCTGCACCGTGAATGCGGCACTGTCGGTTTCCAGCACCACCTTCAACTCGCTGATCGCCACACCCCGCCGCCGCAAGCCCTCATCAATCGCCCGCCGCAACGGCCCCCCAATCCGTGGCAGAATCAGCTCATGATCGCGCAGGCTGCCCGGCGGCACCTCTTCCTGCTGCAACAGCGGGTGGTTGTTGGGGGCCACCAGCGTGAGTCCTTCCCGACCGAGCAGTTGCGTTTCCCATCCGCGCCGCCGCACCTGCTCTTCAATCAGCAGCACCGAGATTTGTTGAGCGGCCAGGCTATCAAGCAGACCCTGGCCCGAGGCCACCACCACCTCCAGCGCCACCGAGGGAAACTGGCCATGAAACGCCTGAATCAGCGTTGGTAGCAGTCGCTCGCCACTGCTCGGCGTGCAGCCAACCACCACCCGCCCGGCCACCTGGCCCTTCAAGGCCAGAATGCTCTGTTCAGCCCGGTCGGAAAGGGACGCCAGTTCGCGGGCGTAGTTCAACAACTCTTCACCCACATGTGTCGGCACCATGCGCTGGCCCAGCCGTCGAAAGAGGCGCACCTCGCCCAGTTGCTCCTCCAGCGCCTGAATATGCTGGCTTACCGCAGGTTGCGAAAGGTGCAGGCGCTCGGCAGCAGCCGTGTAGCTGCCCGCGTCTACCACCGCCAGGAAAGTACGCAGGTGAATGGTGTTAAGCATAGGTCAAGAACCAAGAACCGAGAACCGAGAACCGAGAACCGAGCCTGCCCCGAGCGAAGCCGAGGGGAACCGAGAACCGAGAACCGAGAACCGAGAACCATACTGTATGAAACGTGAAAAGCAATCTCACATCGAACAGGCATCATGCATTACGCATTCCGCACCACCCATTACGCATTAGTTTCACGTTTCGTATCTATCGCCTTCTATATCATCCACCAAAAATGGCACTCAGGGCGCTATGGGCCTCCGGGCGAGTGAAAAAGAAGCCCAGGGCGGCAATCAGGTACACAGCCAGCAGCTGTGCGCCTTCCAGCCAGTTGCTCTCACCATCCACGGAAATAATGGTAGCCAGCAGCACGGAGAGGAACAGCATG
>JALONX010000521.1 GCA_025454695.1 Chloroflexaceae bacterium | reverse complement strand
AGCTCCCACAGCCCCTACAGCGCCCACGTCTCCACGTCTCTGCATCTCTGCGTCGCTGCGTTTCCCTGCCAACTGCCAACTGCCAGCTGCCAGTTGGGTTGGGTCTGCTTCCAGCCACGCTTCAGCTTGCCGGGTGAAGGTGGCGCTGCGGGCCAGAGCCGGGGCGTGGGCCAGCACCAGGGCCGTGCCGAGCAGGTAGTGGGCCAGTTTGCCGAGACCGCTAGCGGTGCTGGCGGGCAGCCAGGCTTGCCAGGGTGGAGCGAGATTGTGGGCAGCTTCGGCCTGGGGCGTGTTGGCTGGCGCGTCAGCTGCCAATGGCGGCAGTGCGTAGGTCTTGTGCAACGACTGAATGATGCGGTTCACCTCGGCGGGAGCAAGCAAGTGCAGCAGGGCGCTCGTCTCCGTCGGGCGGAGCTGGGCCAGGGCCGCTGGTAGCGCCTGCACATGGGCCTGCCAGGCCCGCGCCAGGGCCGCGCCAGGAGTAACTGTGGCTACAGGTAGCAGGTGCTGCCAATACCACTGCTGCCCGAGCCGCCCCCCCAGCACATCGCGGCTGAAGCAGACCAGCATTTCGGCGGCATCGGCGAAGAGGACGCTGGCGGCAGCGGCAGGCACCGGGCCAGCGGCGGGGCAGGCGGCTTCATGGTAGAGTTGGGCCATGCGGTTTGCCAGGGCCGTGCGCCACGGGGCCGGGGGCAGCGGGCCAGTGGCAGCAGGCGCAGCCGCCCGCAGCGACCGCACCAGCAGCACGGCCCCACCCGGCATGCCCGGCGGGCGCAGCTCGACCGTGGCGAGCTGGCGTTCGAGCCGCAGCCGCCGGGCCACCGCCTGGTCTGCCGTGAGGCTGCGCAACCTCAGCTGTAGCACCTGCGCCGTGTCCCGCGTCATGTCAATCTCTCCCCTGCAATGGCGTGGGCGTGCCTTCGGGATTCAAAAATAGCCCTACCAGCCCTTGCGAAGTCGGGGTTGCTTCGTCAAGCAGCTGGTCTCGGCGTGTCGCCGACTGCTGGCGGAGTTTCTGCTGGGTCAGGGCGACGAACTGGCCCACAAACGGCGCAGCAGGCGAGGCGACGGTCACTTGCGTTACCGCCTGGATAAGTGATGGCCCTATCATGCGCAACAGGTCAGCCTCGGCCAGCCAGATTTCGACGGCGGGAACGCCTGCCACCACCAGGGCCTGGCGGCGCAGCGAGCGTTGCAGGGCGGCGTCAATCTGATCGTGGTCGGCCAGCATGTAGCGTAGCGGGATTTTGCCAAAAAATTGTTCGGGAAACAGGCCGCTCTGGTTGGCCGTCAGGGTCAGTTGCACGGTGAGGTTGGTGATCGGCCCGGCCAGCTGCAGCACAATCGCACTGATGGGAATGCCAACAATGGGCAAATTAGCCTGCTGGGCCATCTCAGCCACGAGTTCTTGCACCAGCACCGCTACCCAGGGCGCAAGGGTGTTGGCGCTAAAGCGCATGGGCAAAAAACCCGCCGCTGGCAGCAGCGGAAAATGGCTGGCGGCGCTGACGGGCGCGGGCAGGTTCTGGGCTTGCAGTGCGGCCAGCTGTTCCTGGAATTGCAGCAGCCGGGCCTGGCCGGTCGTTTCGCGGCTCTGGCTCAGGCTGCCGCCCAGGCTGGTGAGGGCGCTGCTCTGCCCGTTGGCCCGCCGGGCCGCCCACATGTCCACAAATTCCAGGGCGCTACCGTTCCAGAAAAAGACCGCCAATGGCAGATCGCATGGTGTCAGGGCGCTGCCGAGTTGGGCCAGCCCGCCGAAGTTTGCCCCAAAGCTGAAGGGATCGCGCTGGAGCCGGGGCAGATCGGCGCTGCCGAAGCACCAGTGGGCCAGGCGGTTGCGGCGATTCGTGGTGGTGATGCCAGTTTCTTTGCTGAAGCCGCTGAGACGAATGGCCTGGAATTGCAACCCCTCCACCTCCCACTGGGCGGCGCAGGCGGGTGTGGTGGTACTGCCCGCCGCCGCCTTCACCGGGGCGCTGCCTTCCAGGCGTGAGACCGGAGCCGCTGTGAGTAAGTAGGCCCCCTGCACTGGCACGCCGCCTGGCCCACTGCCCACCGAGGCCGTGCATTCGTGAAAACGGCCTGCATCGTTCAGGGGGGCGCTGCTGGCGGGCTGGGGCCGCAGCGACAGCGTGGTGAGGCGAGGCAGGCGCACGGGGTTGCCGCGACTGTTAAAGCCTAGCCCCGGCTGCACCCGAATGGTGTCGCTGCCGATTGGTTCCACCGCCAGCCCGGCCACCACGCCCGCACCCACGGCCTGGCCAAGCAGGGCCAGCCGGGCCAGCATGGTCTGCTGGTCGGCCTTCAGGTCGCCCGCGCTGAGCAGCCGCCGATCCAGGTAGTGGGGCGCACGCAGGCCATCGTCGAAAGTGCTGCCCACAATCTGGCTGTCGCTCATCATACACCTCCCGGCTGCGTCAATCGCACTGGCACGCTGATTGTTTTGCCGCCATCGCCCGTGCCAGTAAACCCAAAGGGCAACTGCTGCATGTGGTCAATCAGGCTCACCCGGTTGCCAGCTGCATCCACCACGCCCATGTCGCCGGTGAAGAAGATAAAGCGCAGCCAGCGTGAAGCCTCGGCCCGTTCTTGCCAAAAATCTCCATTCAGGAAGAGCATAAAGACATTCGGGCGTAGCTGCTCAATGCCGAGTTCGTCCCGCAGATCAGGCATGTCGCCCAGCTGGTTGAGTTCGGCCAGCAGGCGGAACGGGCGTTGATCGGCGAACGAGCGGTCAATCTCAACCCGATTCTCCTCAAACCCGCCCGTTGGGTGGAACCAGAGTTCGATGCGGGGCGACCTGTCGTTCAGCATGGGCGTGACGGTGACAAAGGGCCGTTCCAGGCGGGGCGGCTGCTGGCTCACCACCTCACGCACAATTTCGCGGATCTGCTGCTCGTTGGGGCCACCAGCAGTGGGCAGACTCACACTGGTGAAGGCGCGGATGGTTTGTCGGCCATCAAAGCCGAGGAACTGAACCCGGTTACCGGCGATCAGATCGGCCAGGGTGCCCCGATTTTCCAGGCTAATGCTGGTGGTGTCGAAGGCGAAGGTCAGTAGAGTGCCGTCGCCGATGTTGGCGTTGCGGGGCGGCAATGCCACCCAGACCAGCGACGGGGTGGTGGCCCCGCCCCGCTTCTGCACGCGGAAGGTGAGCTGGCTGGCGTTGGGGCCAACCCCGCGCTGCACGCTGAGTGTGTCGGGCAGCAGCAGCGCCTGGGGCGTGTGGAACCAGAGCTGGAAGCTCAACTGGCCATCGTTCACCAGCGGCTGAAGCGAGACAAACTCCTGCACCGGCGGCGCGTCTACCACCGGGCTGCTGGCGGCTGTCACCACGCTGTAGAGGGTGATAACGTTGGACTCACGGCCCAGGTAGTCCACCGCCAGGGTGTCAATGGTGGCGATCAGCGGCAATCCCAGGCTACTCACCCGTTCCAAATGGACACGCAGCTGAATGAGTTCGCCCGGCCCCAGCGGCGGCCCGCCCGGCGATTCGCCGCCGTCTGGCGGGGCCAGTTCCAGGTCGAAAATGTTGGGCGCAACCGGAATAATGCTGGTGATCGTCAGTGGCCCGCTGTCGCTGGTCGCGTCTAGCCCGTCGAGCGGGGGCAGGTCAAGCGTTTCCGCATGGTGAACCCAGAGCCGCAGGGTGGCGCTGTCGCGGGCGGCGATGGAGGCGAAGGGCCGTGTTTCCAGCGGCTGGTCAGGGCGGCGGGCCTGCTGGATGAGCTGCGTATGCAGCAGGAAGGGCCGCCCTGCGCCGTCGGGCTGCACGGGCGTGCCGTCGGCTTCGCGGGCATAGCTGATCTCGGGCTGCTGCGGATCAAACGGTTCAGCTGGCAGAAAATCAATCCGGGCCAGCAGCACGCCCGCCTCAGCCGGGGCACGGGGATCGTTAAGGTCAGGCGGCAGCTTGGCGTCGGGGCGCACCTCCGTCACCCAGATGGTGGCCAGCCGGTCAAGGGCAGCGCTGGCGCTTTCCGCCGGGAGCCGGAACAGTTCGCGGGGCGGCTCGGAGGGCGTGCCCGCCAGCAGGGTCGCCAGCATGTCGGCATAGGCCGTCGGGTCGTCGAGGCGGCGCACCAGCGCGGCCAGCAGGTTCTCATCTGAGTCTTCCGGCGGCAGGCCACGCACGGGCCGCACCAGCGCCAGCAGGTCGCCAAAGGCCCGCACTGCATCCCAGGCGGGCATGGCGGGGGGCTGCCAGCGCAGCTCCAGGTGAAACGAGTCGCGGATACGGGAAGGCGCAGTCGTCGGCTCGCTGCTGCACGGCTGGCCGGGAATAGGCACCAGGGCGTCGGTGCATTCGGTGTAGCTAGCTACCAGGTAGACCGAGAGTTCGCCGGAGGGGCCGCTGCGGTTCTCGGCGATGACATTGGGATTTTGCTGCACCTGTTTGGCTAGCCAGGCCGCCAGGCGGGCGCACTGCTCGCTGCGTACCACAAGTGCTCGGCCATACTGGTCAATCGCCATGCCCGGCGAAACGCGAATCTGGAGATCGTCCGGGTCGCCAGGGGGCGGGGCGCTGCTCACATGCAGGCCGTAGACGGTGCCAAAGCCGTGCAGACCCCGGTTGTGGTGGTAGCCCTTTTCCAGAACATAGAACTGCTCCTGGCGAAACTCGTCTACGCCCAGCACCAGGCCAAACTCGTAGTTGACCCGCAGGTCGGGGCTGAGGGTGCCGGTGGCGAGGGCAATGCAGCGCTGGGTTGCGCCCTTTGTGGCGGCGGCAATGGCGTGGGTCGCCTCGGCAATGGTGATGGCATCTGGTGGCATATCTACTCCTTTGGGCTGGTCTACTAATCTGTATATTGGACGCGAGCGCTGCGCCCCGCACCCCGCCGAACTTGTGCCAGGTCACGCTTCTTTTGAGGTTGTGCGCACCGCCTGATGGATGGACGCGCAACCTTCCAGTGGTTTCGTTTGCGGGGGCTGCACCTCACTGAGCATTGTGAGACTTAAGCCTATATGTTCAAGCAACCTTCCAGTAGTTTCGTTTGCGGGGGCTGCACCCCCGCGCCCCG
>JALONX010000028.1 GCA_025454695.1 Chloroflexaceae bacterium | reverse complement strand
ACCTGGCAGAAGAGCGGCAGTTCTTGGAGGCTGTTGAGGAAGGGATTGCAGCAGCCCGTGCGGGCAAGGTCATACCTCACTCGGCAGTTGTAGCTGAACTAGACGCTATCATTGCTGCCGCCCGTGCAGAGCGCCAATGAAGGAGCTTTTCTGGACGGAATCGGCCCAGCAGGCACTCGCCGAGCATATTGCCTACCTTGCACAGCGCGACCCGGATGCCGCCCAGCGGGTGCGTGATGCCGTTGTGGCTGCGGTGGAACACCTGGAATTCCTGCCATTTCGCGGCAGGCCCGGGCGTCGCCCGGACACCCGTGAACTCATCATCAATCCGTATCCATATATCGTCGTCTATGAAGTGCTGGGCGAACGGGTGAACATCCTCCGCGTCTGGCATAGTGCCCAGAACTGGCAGTCCCGCATGGAGGACGACTCGGAGTAATACCATATGTGTACGGCGCAGCCATGCTGTCCAGTTACGCCGCACGTTTTACGTTTCACGCCGCACGCCGCACGCCGCACGCCGCACGCGGACTGAAGTCCGCACTACGCCGCACGCATCACGGATTACGCATCACGGATTACGTTTCACGTTTCACATTTTACGCATCACGCCTTACGCCTTACGATCCCAGTTCTCTCCTATCAAAAATACATTCTTGTGGTACACTTGGCATAAGACAAAACAACAACCCTCGTGCGGGAGCAAGAAGATGGCAGAGCGCAAGAAACTTGAACAGTTGTCGAGTGTTGATACCGCCTGGCTGCGCATGGAGCACCCCACCAACTTGATGATGATCACCGGGGTGATGACCTTTGACGAGCCGATTGAATTCGAGCGACTCAAGGCCACCATCGAACATCGCATGCTGCGCTTCGACCGCTTTCGCCAGCGCGTGACCAGCCTGGGCGATGGCAAAGAAGCGCCCTGTTGGGAGAATGATCCCCACTTCGACATTCGCTCGCACCTGCGCCGCATTGCCCTACCCGCCCCCCACAACCAGCAGGCCCTGGAGGAACTGGCGAGCGACCTGATGAGTACGCCACTCGACTACAGCAAGCCGCTGTGGCAGATGCATCTGGTAGAGAATTATGGCACAGGCTGCGCGATCATCACCCGGCTGCACCACTGCATCGCCGATGGCATTGCCCTGGTGCATGTCATGCTCTCGATGACCGACCAGTCACCCACCGCTCCCTGGCCCACTTCGCTCAAGGCCGAAGAACATGCCGCCCGCAAGCCCCTGTCTAGCGTGTGGGACTCATCGTCGGCGTTGTTTGATAAGGCCCGCCGCACCACCACCTCCATGTGGCGCGAAGGCATGAACCTGGTCGCCGATCCCTCGAAGATTCTAGAGGCGATGCAGATGAGCGCCACCGGCGTCACCTCCGCTGGCAAGCTGCTTACCATGCCGCCCGACCCGCAAACGGCCTTTAAGGGCAAGCTCGGCGTGGCCAAGCGGGCGGTCTGGTCGGCCCCCATCCCGCTGGAGGAGGTCAAGGCGATTGGCCGCTTCACCAGGGGCACTATCAACGATATTCT
The DNA here is from genome assembly GCA_025454695.1 of Chloroflexaceae bacterium. Taxonomy (GTDB): domain Bacteria; phylum Chloroflexota; class Chloroflexia; order Chloroflexales; family Chloroflexaceae; genus JALONX01. Next base: position 16,143 of record JALONX010000028.1, on the reverse strand, counting down.
CCTCACGGCGATGACGGGCGGCTTGCGCCACTACCTGCTCAAGCGCAACCAGCCGGTGGAGGGGATTGATATTCGGGCGGTGGTGCCGGTGAACCTGCGCCCGCTCACCACCACGCCGCGCCTGGGCAACCAGTTTGGCCTGGTGTTTCTGGCCCTGCCCGTCGGCATCGCCGACCCGCTGGATCGGCTGCTGGAGTTGCAAGAGCGCATGGACGCGATCAAAAGTTCGCCCGAAGCCCTTGTGGCTTTTGGCATTCTGAATGCGATGGGGATTGCGCCAAAGCAAATTCAGGATCAGCTCGTGAATATTTTTGGCGTGAAGGCCACCGGGGTGATGACCAATGTGCCCGGCCCACGGCAGCCGCTCTACATGGCCGGGCGGCAGATGAAGGAACTCATGTTCTGGGTACCGCAGTCGGGCCGCCTCGGCCTCGGCGTGAGCATTCTTAGTTACAATGGCACGGTGCAGCTGGGCGTCGCCACCGATGTGGGCCTCGTGCCCGATCCCGATGTGATCATTGCTGGCTTCCACCGCGAATTCGAGAGCTTCAAAGAAATGGTGGCGCGGGCCGAAGCGGCCCAGAGCCAGCCAGAAGCAGGTGAGGGCGCGGCTGAGGCCGAAGCGGAGCCAGTTCGTTCGGAAGCGGTGTTGGTGTAAAAATGATGTACCACAAAGACACCAAGAACACAAAGTATTTGAAATAATCTGCTTGTGTCCTTTGTGCCTTTGTGGTGAACCTTGCAGGAGTTATTCAATAATGCCAAAAGCAACATGGAACGGGGCCGTGCTGGCCGAGAGTGACCAGTGCCGCGTGGTGGAGGGCAACTACTACTTCCCGCCCGAGGCCATCAACAAGGACTATTTTAAGGACAGCGCCACCCACACCACATGCAGCTGGAAGGGCGTGGCCAGCTACTACACCGTTGAGGTGGACGGCAAACAAAACCCCGACGCCGCCTGGTATTACCCCAACCCCAAACCCGCCGCCAGCGAAATCGCCGGGTACGTGGCCTTCTGGCGTGGGGTGAAAGTAGAAAGCTAATTACGAGTAACGAGTTACGAGTTACGAATTCGATGCATTGAGCGTTCAGCGTTGTGCTGACTTTTGTTACTCGTTACTCGTTACTCGTTACTCATCACTCGTTACTTGGGTTATGCTCTCCCTCTCCCTCTTTGGCACGCCCCGCCTGACCTTGCATGGTGCCCCGCTTGACGTGCCCCGCCGCAAGAGCCGGGCGCTGCTGGCCTACCTTGGTGCCCACAGTGGCACGGTGCCCCGCGAACGGCTATTGGCCATCTTCTGGCCCGACCTGGATCGGGCGGCGGCACAGCAGGTGCTGCGCACCACCATTCACGGGTTGCGCAAATTGCTCGGCCCCGCCCTCGTTTCCAACGACGACGGCCTGGCCCTCGACTCGGCAACAAGCGTGGATGTGCGGCAGTTTCAGCGCGAGGTTTCCAGCAGCGACCCACAGACCCTGAGTGTGGCCCTGGCCCTCTACCAGGGCGACTTTCTGGCGGGCTTTGACCTGCCCGACGGCGACGCCTTTAACGCCTGGGCCGATACGCAGCGCAGCCACTACCGTCAGCTGGCGTTGCGGGGGCTGTTGCAGCTGGCCCAGGCCCACACGGCCCAGCACCGTTATGAGCTGGCGGGCGAAACGCTGGAACGGGCGCTGGCCCTTGACCCGTTGCATGAAGAGCTGCACCGGGAGCGCATGCGTGTCCAGTACCTGGCGGGCGACCGGGTGGGGGCGATTCGCCGTTTTGAAGGGCTGCGCAACTTGCTGGACGAAGAGTTGGGCGTGCCGCCCATGCCTGCCACCCTCGCTCTCTACGACGCTATCATCACCGATAGCCCACTTCCGGCCAATGGGAATGGAAGCGTCGCTTCAGCTGAAACAGTAGCGATTGAACTGCCAACCGCCAACTGGAAACTGCCAACTGAGTCCCTGCCCTTCATTGGCCGTGCTGCCGAACTGGCCCGTCTGCGTAGCGCGGCAGCGCCCCAGCGCCTGGTGTTGATTGAAGGCGAGCCGGGCATTGGCAAAACGCGCCTGGCACTGGAATATCTCAACAATTTTAACGGCGTGCGGCTGGTGGGCGTGGCCCGCGAAATGGAACAAAGCCTGCCCTACCAACCCATCATCGAGGCGCTGCGCGGGCTGTTGCGGGGCGACCAGCTGCATGGGGCTAGTACCGCGTTGCCGCCGCTGCCCTCAGTCTGGCAGTCCGAGTTGGCTCGCCTGCTGCCGGAACTTTCCGCCGACGGACGCGGCGACGGAACCAGCCGCCCGCCCGACGAGGCCCGCCTGTGGGAGGGTGTTTATCAGCTGCTGCTGACGCTGGCCCGCCAGCGCCCCCTGGTGCTGCTGCTGGATGACCTGCACTGGGCCGATGGTTCGACTCTGGCCCTGCTGGGCTACCTGGTGCGCCAGAGCCAGCCCGCCCCGATCTACTTTCTGGCCACCAGCAGGCTGGTGCCGCCGCGCACGCCCCTTTCGACCCTGCTGCAAACCCTCAGCCGCACGGGCCGCCTCAGCCGGATGGAACTGGGGCGGCTTGCCGCCGACGATGTGGCTAGCCTGGCCCACCAGCTCCAGCCCGAGCGCAACGGCAGCCTGGCGGCCTGGCTGGTGCAGCAGAGCGAAGGCAATCCATTTATTCTGGCCGAAGTGGTGCGCGAACTGCGCGAACGGAGCATGCTCACCCCGCTACACCGGGCCGAGGAGTTGCCCGCTGCGCCCCTGCTGCCCTCCAACGTTTCCAGCCTCATCCAGTCGCGCCTGGAACGGCTTTCGGCCCCGGCCCGCCACATGCTCGACACGGCGGTGGCGCTGGGGCGGGAATTTGAGCTGGCGGTGCTGGCCCGTGCCGTGAGTCTGCCGGAAAGCACCATGCTGGACGGGCTGGACGAGCTGCGCATGGCGGGACTTATACGGCCTGTTGGCCAGTTGCGCTACGCCTTCGACCACACCCTGACGATGGAGGTGGCCTACCGCGAGGTGGGCGAAGCCCGCCACCAGTTGCTGCATCGCCAGGTGGCCGAAGCGCTGGAGTTGCTGCACCAGGCCGACCTGGACGAGGCGGCGGGTCTGATCGCTTTTCATTTTGAAGAAGGGGGAGCGCCCGAGCGGGCCGCGCCCTACGCATTTCAGGCGGGCGAACGGGCGGCGCGGCTGGCGGCCTGGAACGAGGCCATTCGTTTCTACCGTCAGGCGCTCACCGTGGCCGCGCCCACGGAGCAGATGCCGATTCACATGGCGTTGGGCCAGGTCTACCTGCGCAATGGCGACGCGGCCCTCGCCGCTGAGTCCTTTCGCACGGCCCTGGCCCTGGCCCCCGCCGCAGCGCCCCAGGCAACCGAGGATGCCCGGCTGGCCCTGGGCGAAGCGCTGATTCTCCAGGCTCGCTACAGTGATGTGATTGGCCTGGCGCAACAGATGCGCACCACGCTGAGCCATGCGGCGGCGGCGGAGTTTCTCTGGGGCACGGCCTTGTCGTTGGAAGGGGCCGACCTGAGCGGGGCGACCGACCACCTGCGCCAGGCGGAGTTGCTGCACCTGCAGCAGGAGCCGCCGAACCGGGTGGGGTTGGCGCGGGTGCGCTTTGAACTGGGGAGCGTAGCGGCCCAGCAGGGGCAGCTGGGCTATGCCGTGGCCCGCTATCGCGAGGCGCTGACAACGATTGCCGGGCTACTGGACGCGACGACGCTGCACTGGCAGATTCTCATCCGTAACAACCTGGCCTACCACCTGCACCTGCTCCACGACCCATCGGCCCGGCGCTTTGCGGAGGAGGGCCTACAGCTTGCCGAGGAGCAGGGTGTCTTAAACGTGCAGACCTATCTCCAATCCACTCTGGGCGAAATTGCCCTGGCCGCGGGCGACCTGACCGGTGCAGAACGACATTTCAACCAGGGCCTGGCGCTGGCCGAGCGGCTGCAAGTGCCCGAGCGAGTCGCTGGCATTACCGCCAACCTGGGGCTGCTGGCGCTTCAGCGGGGCGAAATCACCCTCGCCGTTCACCGCATGTCTACCGCGCTAGCCCGGGCCGACGCCCTGGGCACCCGGCACCTGGCGGCCCAGATCCGCATCTGGCTGGCCCCGCTGCTGCCCGTCACAGAACGGCAAACCCTGCTGGCCGAAGCCCGCGCCCTGGCCGAACAGGGCCAGCGTACCCGCCTGCTGGCCGAGATCGAACGGCTTGAAAATGCTGAGGGCTGAGCGATGAACGATGAACGATGCAACGGCATAGGGGCGAACCGACGTGTTCGCCCGCAATGCAACACCACGCAAACCAATGGTGTATCAACGCCGTGCAACGCGGGCGGAACCGCAGACCGTGCCCCTACATCTTTGAATCAATGCACTACAACGCGGGCGGGTCAGAGACCGCGCCCCTACAGCACTGAATTCATTGGAGGACGATGTGTATTGCGAACTGCGAACTGCGAACTGCGAACTGCGAACTGCGAACTGCGAACTGCGAACTGCGAACTGCCAACAGTTCTCCAATCGCTAACCGCTCATCTCCAACATCATTCCCACCAGCGCCGGATGATGCCGCGCTCGACGCCCATCACCAGGTCGGTGCCGCCTTCGGCGAAGCAGTCAATCCGGTTTGGCCCCCACGAAATGCACGATGGAGCAGAAGCCAGGTTGTCGCCCAGGTTTTCCCATTCGCTCCAGCGCTGCCCGTCCCACCAGAGGTGCCACATGCCGTTGTCGGTGCCACGGGCAAACACATCGAGGCGATTTGGCCCCCACGACGACACGGTGGGCGAGGAGGTCAGCACGCCGTCGAGCCGCTGCCAGCCCGTCCAGGTTGTTCCATCCCACCAGAGATGGTAGAGCGCACTGTCGGTGCCGCGCGCAAAGCAGTTGATGCGGTTTACAATCCAGGCGGTGCAAGCGGGGGCCGAAGTGAGGTTGCCACCGAGGTTCTCCCAATCGCTCCAGCGCTGCCCATCCCACCAGCGGTGATACATGTTGTTGCCGGTGCCGCGCACAAAAATATCGAGCCGGTTGGCCCCCCACGAAACGGCACCTGGCGACGAGGTGGCCAGCCCGCCGAGGTTTTCCCATTCACTCCAGCGCTGCCCATCCCACCATTTATGCCAGACACTGGCGTTGCCAACCTGCACCACAAAGCAGCTCAAGCGGCGCTGCCCCCAATCTACACACGAGGGAGCCGAGGCCAGGTTGCCGCCCAGGTCTTCCCAGGGACTCCAGGCGGTGCCGTTCCACCAGCGGTGGCGCAAAGTATTGTCGTCGCTGCGGATAAACACGCTGAGTTGGCCGGGTGCCCACGAGGCTAGCGACGGAGCCGAGGTGCCGCCGCCGTCCAGGGGTTGCCACTCGCTCCAGCGGGCCGGGCCAGGCTGCACCGGCGGCAGGGCCAGCGGGCCACTGACGTTGATGCCACCGCTCGCGGCGGGGGCCGCGTTGGCGATGGCACCGCCTGCGACCAGTTCCAGGCCGGTGGCCCCATCCACGGGGGCGGCAGCGCTGGGCGGTGTGGACGATGAGGCGAGAAACCCTGACGCAGTGGTGCCCTGACCCATAAAAACCACCGTTACGACCAGGGCGATAACCAGAAGCGCTACCCCAACAATACGGCTAAGACTGCCCATGCCATACTCCTTCCCATGGTGGCGATAATGTCCGAGCTTGGGACGACATGTACAAGAAGACCTGGTGAACTGCACCCACTTTGCCGATTGTAACATGATTATAGATTTACGACGAGTCGCCGTAAGTGGCGATGTCGTCATAGGTATAGATTTTTGTGTAAACGCTTTTGACGCGGTGTTCGTGTTTATTCGGTTTGACGCTTCGGCAGTCTCATCCTATAATCGGCCCGATGTTTGTACGGGTTTGTGTCGTATACACAAACCACAGCGCTCCGCCCACCCCCGCGTTGGGATTGCAGCCTGGGCGAGCCACCGACCATGCCGACACCACTGCGATTCCATCGTTCATCACTCATCGCTCATCATTCCCATGTGCCCACCAGGAGTCATCCATCAGTAACCGCTCATTCAGCCCCGCTTCAGGTTGCTATCAGTTCACCTTGTTATACTCAATTATGTCGGAATGTGCCCCTCCTCGGTCTCTGTACGACCGTTCGACCAATCCTCAATCAGTAGGAGAAATCATCGTATGCTGAAGCGCTCTGTCATCGTTCTTGTGCTCCTGTCTACCCTGGCAACGCTTGTCGCCTGGCCGCAAGCCAGTGCCGCCCAGCCCGGCGTCGCCGACACCTTTCCGCCCTACCAGGTGCGCTACTTCCCGCAGACCCAGCAGTCGGCGGTGAACTGGTTCCTGGAAGCATGGAAAAACACGCCCAATGCCCTGTTTACGCTAGGCTACCCCATTGGCGCTCCGTTTGTGGAAGAAAGCTTTACCAACCCTGGCCAGTTCTACCGGGTGCAATATTTTGAGCGAGGCATTCTGGAAGAACACCCAGAAAACTTTGGTCGCGACGGCAACCGCTTCTACATTTTAGGTCGCCTGATGGGCCGCAAGCTGGCTGAGGGCCGCGAAAACGAAGCGCCCTTCCGCCCGGTGGCCAACCCCGGCGACGGCACGTGGTTCCCCGAAACGCAGCACACCCTGCGCGACGGCCCGGCTCCCTTCCGCAGCTTCTGGCAGAACAATGGCGGGCTGGCCACCTACGGTTTCCCCATCTCCGAGCAGTTCCAGGAAGTGAACAAGGCCGACGGCCAGACCTACTGGGTGCAGTATTTCGAGCGCCAGCGCATGGAATGGCAGCCCCAGCAGCGTGACCCACGCTTCCGCATTCTGCTTGGTCTGCTCGGCAACGAATACCGCGACGCTAACCATCAGGGCAACCCAGCTTTTGCGCCGCGCAGTGTGGATAACGCCCTGCCCCGGCCCTTTATCTACGGCTGGAACGCCAACCTCTACGGCCAGGGCACAGCCTGGCAGGATCGCAACCGTGTGCTGCAACTCTCCAACAACGCGGGCATGAAGTGGATCCGCCAGCAGATTGCGTGGCAGGATCTTCAGGATCGTTCGGGCACCATCTTCTGGGGCGAGCTAGACCAGATTGTGGAGGATGCCAACCGCGCTGGCATTAACCTCTTTATTGGTGTGGTGCGTGCGCCTTCGTGGGCCACCGACAACGGTGCAAACGGCCTGCCCTCGCGCCGTCACTTTGGTACCTTCGCCAATTTTATGGGCCAGATGGCCGCCCGCTACCGGGGCCGCGTGCAGGCCTACCAGATCTGGAACGAGCAGAACCGCGCCTGCGAAAACGGCGGCGACTGTTCCCGCGACGGTGGTGTAGGCGGCACGGTGGCCAGCGCTAGCTACTATGTAGATATGCTGGCAGAAGCTTATGACGCGATTAAGGCCAACGACCCCAACGCGATTGTGGTGAGCGGCGCACCGACGGCGACAGAAACCAACCGCTCGGACATCGCCATTAGCGACACCGAGTTTACCCGCCAGATGTTCAGCAACCCCAAGTTCCGCGAACATGTGGACGCAATCGGCGTTCACCCCGGCGGCAACATCAACCCGCCGGACACCATGTGGCCCGAGAACCCCGGCCCCGGCATTGGCTGCCCCCAGGGCAACTGCTGGCGCACCAGCCGCGAGTTCTACTTCCGCCGCATTGAAGATGTGCGAGCGGTGGCGGTTGCCAACGGCATGGCCGATAAACAAATCTGGCTGACGGAGTTTGGCTGGGCCACCCGCAACAACACGCCGGGCTACGAATATGGCAACAGCATCAGCTTTGAAACCCAGGCCAACTACATCATGCGGGCTTTTGAAATTGGCCGCCGCTCGTATGCCCCCTGGATGGGCGCGATGTTCCTTTGGAACTTGAACTTCGCGGTGTCGTGGCGCGGCGTGGGCAACGAGTTTCACGAGCAGGCTTCCTTCGGCGTGCTGAACGGTGACTGGAGTCCGCGCCCGTCGTATCTGCGCATTCAGGGCATGCCCAAAAACTGATCTATAATCTGGTGACGGACAGAACTTGACCGAAGACCGAAAGCACCGACCGAAGACCGAAGACCGGAGAACGGGAACCAGGCACAGCGACCTGATTTCAACCTCCGGCCTCTGGTCTTCGGTCACGTCGTTTACAAACTTTCGCAGGAGAATCGACTCAATGCAACCTTTTCGTTTTATTCGTAGCAGCGGCCCCATGCTGGTGCTGCTGCTGCTGCTGCCACTGCTGGCCGCATGCGCTGGCGACAACAACAACCCTCAGGCCAGCGGGCCAACTGCCGTGCCGACGGCGGCAGTGGTGGGCACGCCCAACAACCAGGCCGCGCCGACGGTTGCCCCTGGCTCGACCACGGCCCCCACCGCGCCCACCGCTGCCCCGGCCACACCCCGGCCCGGCCCGGCAGACACCACCTTTCCGCTAAAAACGCCCTACCTGGAGTTTGGCGTGGTGGCCCACCTCTACTACACCGACCGCGACCGGGTGATGACCCTCGCCAGCAACGCGGGCTTCGACTGGGTGCGCCAGCAGATTTACTGGCGGGATGTGGAAGACCCGGCCAAAAACCTGTTTGTGTGGGATGAAGTTGACGCGATTGTCGAGTCGGTGAACAAATCGGGCCGCAAGCTGCTGGTGAACATTGTGCGCACCCCGGCGGCCTACAACCCCACCGGCGGTTTGCCGTCCGACCCAACGACGTTTGGCAATTTTGTAGAGCAGATGGCCAAACGCTACGGCAACAAAATCGCCGCCTACGAAATTTGGAACGAGCCGAACCTGGCCCACGAAACCGGCGGGCGCATCACCACCGACGACGTGGGCACCTACGTGGAACTGCTGATCGAAGCCTACAAGCGCATCAAGGCTGTCTCGCCCGATGCCTTTGTGCTGGCGGCGGCCTCCTCCTCCACCGGCGTCACCGACGCCAACATCGCTCTGTCGGACGAAGACTTCTACCGCGCCATGTACAGCTACCGTGATGGCATTGTGAAGGACTACTTCGACGTGCAGGCGGTGCATCCCGGTGGCACGCTCAACCCGCCGGACACGCTCTGGCCCGATAACCCCGGCCCTGGCAACGGCTGCCCCGACCCGGAACAGCGCTGCTGGCAGACTCACCCCACTTTCTACTTCCGCCATGTGGAGAATGTGCGTAAGTGGATGGAGGAGTATGGCCTGGGCGACCGGCAAATCTGGCTGACGGAGTTTGGCTGGGCCACCCAGAACAACTCGCCGGGCTTTGAGTATGGCAACGCCATCACCATGGAGATGCAGGCCGAGTACGTTGCCGGGGCGTTCCAATATGCCTACGACAACTACCCCTGGATGGGCGCGATGTTTCTCTGGAACATGAACTTTGCCGTGACCAAGGCCGAAAACAACCTGGACACGCTGCACGAGCAGGCCTCCTTCGGCATCCTCAACCCCGACTGGAGTCCGCGCCCGTCGTTTCTGGCCAGCCAGAGCCTGATCGCCCAACTCAAGCAGCAGCAGGGGCGGTAGGAGCACGTAGCCGTAGTGCGGACTGAAGTCCGCGTATACGCAGAGCCGTGAGTCGTTGCGACTCACGGCCTTTCTGCTGCCCGCTGCGTGGCGGCGGCTACACCCTCCATTGCTTTTGCTAGCACCATCACCCCAACTCGCCGGGGGGCACCAGGCCCATGCGGGTGGCGTAGAGGGCGGCCTGGGTGCGGCTGGTGAGGCCAAGCTTGCCCAGCAGATTGCTGATGTGGACGCTGACGGTTTTTTCACTGATGTGAAGGGCCTCGGCAATCTGGCGGTTGGTGAGTCCGCTGGCCACATGGGTCAGCACCTCCTGCTCGCGGCCCGTGAGCCGTTCGCCCTGCGGTTCCGGGTTGGCGGTGGCCTGCAGCAGCAGGCGCGTCGCTTCCGGGTGCAGGTAGGGCTGCCCCCGGTAGACATGCTGTATCGCGCGGGCCAGTTCGTGCATGTCAATGTCTTTGAGCAAATAGCCGTTGGCCCCGGCCTGCACTGCGCCCAGCACATGCTCGTGTTCGGCAAAGGTGGTCAGCGCGATAATCGGCAAGTCGGGCTGCTCGGCTTTGATTGCCGCAATCGCCGCCACGCCATCCAGCTCCGGCATCACCAGATCCATCAGCACCAGGTCGGGCCGCAGCGTGCGGGCCTGGGCCAGGGCCTCGTGGCCGTTGGCGGCTTCGCCTGCGTAGGCCAGTCCCGGCAGCACCTGCATAATCGTGCGTAAGCCCTGACGCACAATCGCGTGGTCATCCACTATCAGCACCCGAATGGCGTTCATCGCTTATGCCTTTCCTGTTTCCGTTGGCGCAGGCCATTCCACCACGATCTCCGTACCACGCCCCGCCACCGACTGGATGCGCAAACCCGCCCCAATGGCGCTGGCCCGTTCGCGCATGGAGACCAGGCCAAAGCGCCCGCTGGCCACGGCCTCGGCTTCAAACCCCACCCCGTCGTCGCCAATGCTCAGCCGCAGCGGTGGCCCGCCATGCAGCGTCAGGGTAATGTGGTGGGCATGGGCATGGCGGGCGATATTCGCCAGGGCCTCCTGGGCGATGCGAAACAACGCTTCCTCCACCAGCGGCGACCGGGGGGGCGTGCCCTGCACCACCAGCCGCACCGTCAGGTTGGTGCGCTGCTGAAAGGTGGCCGCATAGTCGCGCAAAGCATCCACCAGCGTTTGCTGCCCCAGGGCCGTCGGGCGCAACTCAAACAGCAGCGCCCGCATCTCACCCAGGGCGCTGCGGGTGAGATCGCGCACCTGGCGCAGCCCCGCCCGGGCCTCTTCCTGGTTCAGTTCCCATAGGTCGGGCAGCACCTGGGTCAGCAGGCTCATGCTAAACAGCGACTGGGTGACCGAGTCGTGCAGCTCGCGAGCCAGGCGGCGGCGCTCTTCCAGCACGGCCAGCTGCCGCCCGTTCTGGGCCAGCAGCAGGTGCTGGCGGCGGCTCTCAATCGCGATAGCGAGCTGGGCAGCCGTCACCTGGTAGCGCCGCAACTCGCCCTCGCGCCAGCTGTAGGGTTGGCGGTAGCTCAGGATGACCAGACCGGTGCGCTGCCCACCCACCAGCAGCGGGATAAAGGCCAGTGCCGGTCGCCCGTCCCGCGCTTGAATTGCCCGCAGTTCTGGCGACACCCGTTCGTCGGTCTCCACATCGCGAATGGTCACTGTTTCCCCGGCGTCCAGGGGCGCATCCAGCGCATCGCTGGTGTAGGGCAGGCGCAGTTGCTCCACCCGCAGGCCATCGCTGGCCGACCATGTGCCAAGTACCAGCACGGCTGTGCGCTGGCCGGTCTCGTTTCGTTCATACACCGCAATGGTGCAGTTGAAGCGCCCGCGAGCGGCCACCTGCTCCAGATAGGCTTCCACCACCGCGTCCACACTCATCGCCGTGCTGATGCGCTGGCTGGTTTCGTAGAGCAGCTGAATCTCGGCATAGCGGCGGGCGTTCACCAGGGCAATGCCGAACTGGTCGGCAATTGCCTCGATTCCGGCGGCGTCGTCTACGGTAAACGGTTCACTGTTTTCGATGTTTAACACGCCTAACAACTCGCCATCTACCACAATGGGGGCCACCAGCGCGGCGCGAATGGTTGGACTTTGCAACACCCGCAGGTAGCGCGGGTCGTCGGCCACGTTGTTGACAATCACCCGCTGGCGGGTGCGGGCCGCTTCGCCCACCAGCCCCTCGTGGATGGGCTGGCGGTAGTCGGCGGGCACGTCGGCCACGTGCAGCCCGGCGTGGGCCAGCAATTGAAGCATGTCGGGGTCGTTGGGGTCAACAATGCCCGCCGCCACATAGGCCAGCCCCAGCTGCTGGTGCAGCGCTTCGACGGCGTTTTGAAATACCACGGGCAGACTCAAGCTGCTGGTGATCTGCCGTCCGATACGGTTGATAATGGCGCTGCGCACCACTTGCCGTTGCGCAGCCTCCAGCTGCTGCTGCAAGGTTGCAATCGCTTCTGTTTCCGGTTCAATCTGCATGCTGCCCCCTGTGGGGCTATTCTAGCGCACCGGGGGGCAGAGGACAAGAGATAACTCGATTAACGATTGACGATTGACGATTGACGATTGACGATGAGCTGTGCTGCTCCATCAGGTTGACAGCTGTTTATGGAATGCGGCAGCCATGCTGCCGGGCGGGAGCGCGGCTCCCGCATTCCAAAAGCGCCACGGACACAATGGGTTACAGTCATCAGCGGAGACTGGCACTTCTGCCCCGAACGTGTCGTGTCACCCCAGGGACGAAGGTGCCGGTCTCCTCCGAGCCACCGCACGTAAGGTAGAAGACCGGCACCTCTGCCACGATACGCTTTACGCTATACGTTTCACGTTTCACGTTTCACCATGCACTCGTGCGTGAGGCTAGCGCGTCACCACCGGCAGGAAGACCTGCTGCGGCCCTTCCATCTGCACAAAGCCGCTGTCGGCACCGTCGCGGGCGATGACCCGCAGGTTGGAGACGAGCAGTTGGCTGATCCCGCTCTTCATTTGGAAGCGCAGCGTCAGGTCAACCGTGCCGCTGTCGGGGCCGTTGCTGCTGGCGCTGCTCTGGCTGGTGAGCAGCCGGGCAAGGGCGTTTTCCTGATCGCCGCTGCCAAGCTTCACTGGCGGCAGGAACTGGTTGCTGGCCGGGTCGAACAAGGCCAGGGTGGACTCACTCAGCGGCTGGTTGGGGTCGTCGGGCGTGCTGAAGCGCACCAGCAGGCTCTGCTCGCCGCTAGCGGTGGTCAGGGCAAACTCAATCGTCTTGATGTTGGCCCAACCGCCAACGTGGTTACATGTGATCGTGACGCTCTGAGTCTCGTTGGCGGCGGGAGCCAGCACATTGGGCGAGACCACGCCCCAGGCACGGCTGGTGGGCAGGCGGTGGGCTTCAAACACCACGCCCTGCCCCTGCTCACGGTCGCCTTCCTGCCAGGCCACAAAGGGGATGCTGCCGTTGCTGCCAAGCGAAGGCGCATCAGCCGGGTTGCGCGGCACCACATTCAGGCCACGGGGCGATGAGGTCAAGTCCCAGCGGCCCGTGGAAGGGTTGGCCAGGTGGCGCACCACCAGCAGGCGCAACGGCCCCACATGCTGCACAAAGCTCACAAAGGGCACATTCCCCACAAACACGATGTCAGCGGCCTCGGCGTTCTGGTTGGGCAGCAGGTTCAGTGAACCACCCACCGGCACAAACTTCGTTCCATCGAATTTGCTGACGTAGATCTGGTTGTAGTTGCCGTCATTCTCCTGAAAGACGATCCAGGGTTTGGGCTTGGTCACGTCTTCGCCGGGCAGCGTGCCCGAGGCGATTTTGGCATCCTCAGCGTCGCGGTTGGGGTTGCGGTTAAGGGCACAATTCACCTCGTCGCCGTTGCAGCCCGGCTCGATCTGCCAACGGAAGCCGCCCAGCACCCCGGCGCTGCTGTCGGCAATGGCACGGGCCGCAAAGACGCGTTCAGGCCGGTTGTTGCCCTTTTCATACCAGACCACCCAGGGCACGGTGTTATTGGGGCCAGAGAAAATCATGTCCGGCTCCACTCCATCGCGGTTCACATCCACGTTGATGCTTGGCTCGTTGGGGGCGCTGGTGGGCGCACCAGTGGGAATCCAGCGGAAGTTGCCAATCGCGCTGGTGTCAAGGGCGGCCCGGCTGACAAAGATTTGCCGTTTGCCATTGGCGGCGCTATCTTCTTCCCACGAGACCCAGGGAATGGTGGCGGGCGCACCGGCCTGCGTCGCACCTCCAACCAGCGAGGGGTTTTCGGCGTCCTGATTGGTGTTGATGTTGAGGCTCGGCACGCCGCTGCCCCGATCCTGCCCGGCAACCTGCCAGCGTTCGGCGGGCGTGCTGACAAAGCGGCTGGCGAGAATGTTGGTTTTGCCGCCAAAGGCCTTCACCGGCTCGTACCATGCCGCCCAGGGCACCGTGCGCTGGCCGTTCACCAGCGGCCCGGCAAAGTCAAGTGAGGGGTGTTCCGCCTCCACCGTGCGGTCGAAGTTGAGGCTGTCGCCCCGCAGCACCCACTGGTTGGTGGCGGCGTTAAAGGTTTTGACCAGAATGTCCTGCGCATCAGGCCCGGCGTTGCTGCCCTGCTCGAAACCGACCCACTGCACCAGCTTTGTGGCATCGCCAGCGAGGCTGCCCAGCACCAGCGAGGGCGCACCAGCGTCGTAGCGCTGGTCGCTCACCGAACCGTCATCACGCTGAAAGCCGCCCCGACCAAACGGCCCGGCGGCGAGGGCGCTGTGGGAAACACTCGTTAGCAGGCCCACCAGGGCAACGGCAACACTGGCCCGTGCGGCCAGAGAACGAAATCGTTGCATGAAACTATCCTCCCTATGAAAGAGACTCACAAAAAACGACACCAGCACAATAGCACGCCCGGTGGCCACGGAGCGACAGACATCTTGCCTAACGCAAGCTAAGGGAATTTCTTAGCTGCCAGCTGAACAATGGCAGGGGTAGAAAACAGCACCACACCAGGCAGACGTGGACAACAGCAAACCAGGCCCTCAGTGCAACGATTGCCGCTGAGCGCAAACGCGAGCTTGCAGAATGCCTGCTACACAGCCCGCCACACTGGCTTCAGGCTGTATTCTGGTGAAAGGTGAACGTTTCTGCCGTCCGAGGAAGCTATCAGATAGGTTGTGTCACTGTTCAACGATGTCCACTGAAATGTACGAGGCGAGGGGAGGAAAATATCTTTTGCGCAAACATGGTGATCAAAGCGCTGGTGCGCTGGTTTGCCAACGCCACACTACTGCCAAACGAAAAGGCCGTGAGTCCCTCTGACTCACGGCCCCTGCCAACTGCAAACGGTTGAACTGCAAACTGAATTACGGCTGCAAATCCGCCGGGCGGGTGCCCAACGTCACCTCCACCGGCTGCTCGCGGCCATCGCGCAGCACCGTCAGCGTCACTGTGTCACCGGGTTTGTACTGCATCAGCACCTGACGGAACGAGTTATTGGCTCCCTCCAACTTCGTACCGTTGATCGCCATGATAATGTCGCCATCGCGTAAACCGGCCTCGGCGGCGGGCGTGCCGGGCAACACGCCACTGGCCTGACGGCCCTGAGACGGCGCATTGATCCAGGCACCGCTCTGGACAGGCAAATTGTTCTCGGCTGCCAATTCACCGTCAATCATGTTGTAGGTAATGCCGAGGTAGGGATAACTGACTGCACCGGTTTCAATCAGCTGGTTGGCAACTTCCTTAAAGATGCCACTTGGCACCGAGAAGCCCAGCCCCTGAGCCTCAACGCCGCTGAAATCGCCGCCGCGCACCACCAGCGTGTTGATACCGATCACCTCACCACGCAGGTTCACCAGTGGGCCGCCGCTGTTGCCCCGGTTAATCGCAGCGTCGGTCTGGATCAGCCCTTCCATGCCACTCCCCGGCACCGAGCGGTTGAGGGCGCTCACGATGCCAGATGTCACTGTGTTGCGGAAGTTGCCCAGCGGGCTACCAATTGCAATCACCGTCTCGCCCGGCTTCAGCGCTGCCGAATCGCCAATGGCGGCAACCGCTGGCACCTGGCCCTCCACCTTGATTACCGCAATGTCGTTCAGCGGGTCGGTACCCATCAGTGCGGCGTCGCGGCCAGAACCATCGGCGAACACCACCCGCAGGCGCTGCTCGCCTTCCACCACATGGTTGTTGGTGAGAATGTAGCCATCCTGGCTGATGATCACACCGCTACCGCTGCCGGTGCCCTGGTTGCTCTGGTTAATCACCGTCACCACGGCGGGGGCAACTTTGTCCACCGCTGCTACCACCGCGTCGGAGCTGTTGCCTGCCGCTGGCAGCGGCGTGGAGGCGACCGCGCCGGGAATGGTGGCGGGGGCAGCGGTTGGGGCGGGGGCGGCGGGCACATTCACCGGGCTGCTTGCCACCACGGGCGCAGGCGTGGGCAGGGCGGCAATCTCACGGCGAGCTAGATAAAAGCCCGCCGCCCCACCAGCCACTGCGCCGCCCGCAATCCCCACAAACGTTGCCAAAAGAATTAAGACAATCCAGCCAAAGCGTTGTACATTGCTCATCGTTATGTCCCTTTATTCCATATCACATGGTGAGTCGAACGACTCAGCCTCAATTCCTGATTCTATTATGGCAAACCTTGCTAAAACCAGCTTTAAGCCCGTGTGAGAAGTGGATGAGAGTTGAGAATTG
>JALONX010000520.1 GCA_025454695.1 Chloroflexaceae bacterium | reverse complement strand
CGCCACGGCCTGGACGATGCGGCTGCTAGCTCGGTTCCGTGTCGCCCCACAGCGGCCCAAAGAAGTGGATTGCAGATTGTAGATTGTGGATTGCAGATTTATGGTTACGGATTACGCAGTACGGAGTACGTAGCACGTAGGATTACACGCTATGCACCATATCTGGGTCTATCTCGCGGAAACGCCGCTGCTCTGGCTCACACTGACGGTTGTGGTCTACTACGGTGCGACGCTGCTGCACCAGTGGGCCGGTGGGGCGGCCCTGCTCAACCCGGTGCTGGTGGCGGTGGTGGTGCTGGTGAGTCTGTTGTTGTTCACCGGCACGCCCTATAGCACCTATTTTGATGGGGCGCAGTTTGTGCATTTTCTGCTTGGCCCGGCCACGGTGGCCCTGGCCTTGCCGCTCTACCATGCGGCCAGCCGCCTGCGGCAGATGCTGCTGCCCCTGCTGGCGGCGCTGCTGGTGGGGGCCAGCGTTTCGGTGCTGAGCGCGGCGGGGCTGGGCTGGCTGCTGGGCCTTTCGCCAGAGGCGCTACGCTCGCTGCTGCCCAAATCGGTCACCACACCGATTGCCATGGGCATTAGCGAACAGGTCGGTGGGCTACCCCCGTTGACGGCGGTGTTTGTGATTCTCACCGGCATGTGCGGCGCGATGACAGCCCACTGGCTGTTGAGGCGAGCGCATGTAGACGACCCCGCAACCCAGGGCTTTGCGATTGGCCTGGCCGCCCATGGCATCGGCACGGCGCGGGCCTTTCAGCTGCACCCCGAGGCGGGCGCATTTGCCGGGCTGGCCATGGGGCTGAACGGCGCAGCCTCGGCGCTGCTGGTGCCGCTGCTGGTGCATCTGCTGCGACTGTGATTTTTTACTGCGGAGGGCGCAGAGCGCGCGGAGAAAAAATATTTCAGTGTCCTCAGAGTCTGTCTGAAAAGGCCACTTTTCTGCTCTCGCAAAGCCGCATAGGCGTAAAGGGCTGGCTCAAACACGTTCATCTGTACACCTTTGTGGGCTTTGCGCCGTTGCGAGCGGCTTTTCAGACCGCTTCTCAGCGTCCTCCGCGGTGACATTTACTTCCGAATTTCCGCCTTGACCTGCGCGTCCAGTTCCTCCAATGTCAGGTTGAAGAACTGTTTGAGCAGAGCTTTCGTTTGTTGCTCGCTAATGTCGGCAAAGGCGGCTTTGTTGGCGAAGGCCGTACCGAAGCTGGGCATCTTGCTGGCAATGTCGCCAGCGGGCACGGCGGCGTAGGCCTGGTAGAACTCCAGCACCTTCTCCTCGCCAAACTGCGTGATCAGATAGGCCACTGCCTCGCCGGAGAAGATGTATTCAGCCCCCACCTGCTGCCCCAGAATGTCGTGTTCGCCCAGCGTACTGGCGCGGGTCAGCTTCATCAAATCCACGTTGTTGAGTGCATCGCCGCCAAGCTGCTGCTGGCGCTGGTCTGGCCCCAGCTGCTCGGCATAGTAGACGGCCATGCCTTCCACCACCCAGGGCGGCGTAAAGGGCATGGAATATTCGGCCAGGGCCAGGTGAACCAGTTCGTGCGTCACGGTGGTCTGCCGGTCAATGCTGGTGCCCTGGGCTTGCTCAAAGGCCCCGCCATTGATGTAGAAAGCCCGGCTGATGGCCTGGACTTTGTCGCTGGTGAGCTGGTAGCGCGAAATGGCCAGACCCAGCACGCGCGGCTCGTAGTTGTCGGTCACTTTGGCAAAATCGTCGAGGTTGTTGAGGAAAAAGGCCACATAGCGCGGTTCCAGCGTGAAGCCCCGTTGCTGGAGCGTGCTGTAGGCAGTCTCGGCTTCTTGTTCCACCTCGGCCAGTTCGGCGCTGGCTTCGGGCCGCCCAAACAGCAGAAAGTGGGGCGTTTCCCGCAGCACCACATCGCCATTGAACCAGAAGGGCGGCAGGTCATCAACGTTCACTTCGCTGATGCGCCAGTCGCGGCCCTCGCGCACAAAATCGTAGCGGAAGGTATGCAGAAAGACATTGTTGGGATTGATGTCGCGCAGCGTGTAGCGCAGCTCAACCTCTATCGAGCGCAGTTCGCTGGTGTCGCTCCCCGGCAGGTTGGTGCCTGGCTCAAGCTCCAGCGTGTAGCTCACAAAGGGCATCTGGCGCATGCGCTCGAATATGCCCCGCTGCTCGTCCCGCAGCTCCGGCGCAAAGGTGTTGAGAAAGGCGTCAACCTGGCCGCTCGTCACGGCGTCGCCCTGCGTCTTGAGCAATGTGTTTAAGCTGCTGGCGAGGCTCTCTTCGGCGGTGGGGGTGGCGGTGGGCTGGGGCGCACCGCCCGTGGCCGAGGTCACGCGGGCCTCCGCAAGGCCGGTGGCGTCAAAGCGCATGGAAAGCGCATCGTAAAGGGGAAACACCAGGCGCAGCTCCTCCATCGCTTCCGGGCGCGGGAAGGTGAAGCTGCCGCCATAGGCCTGGCCGGGCAGCCAGCCGTCCTTTGGCGCGATGGATTCACGCAACGACTCGCTCACCTCGGTTGGCTTGTATTGCCGCCCTTCGGCATCCAGCAGGCGCATGTCTTCGCCCTTCGGGCCAAGCATCAAGTCATAGCCCCGGCGGGTGTCAGTATTGACAAACTCAACCGCGAACTCCAGCGTATCGTCGCTCACTTTTACGTCTGTCACCCGCAGCTCGATCTGGCGTAACGCACTCTCGCTGCTACGTACCCCTTCGTTCACCTGGTAGCTGCCAGTGGCAACCGTGACGGTGTCTGCCGCTGTTAAGGGTGTGTCGAGGCGGAAGCTGATCGGGTCGAACGAGGGGAAGCGAAAGGTGAACGGCCCTTCGCCGCTGGGGCGTGGAAAGCTGATTGTGCCGACGTTGGCACTGCCAGGGGCAAAGCCACCTTCCGGGTTAATGCTGCCACTCAAATCTTTGCTTACGCTACTTGGCTCATACTCGGTTCCAGCGTTGTCGGTCAGCCTGGCACTCTGGCCCGTTGCGCCGCCAATCAGGCTAAAACCCTCGTCGCTCGTATTTTGAAAGGCCACCCGCAGCGTGAGGGTGTCCTGGGTGAGTTCGGCTCCCCGCAGCACCAGCACCACTCGTTGCAAGGCGTTCTGATCACTTCTGGACTCTAAATCACTGAAGCCGAAGCGCTGCGTGCCCTGAATGGGGGCGGGCGTGGCGGGAGCCGCCGTGGCGGGGGCCGCCGTGGAAGCGGCACTGGTGGGCAGGGCGGCGGCTCTGCTGGCGGTGCCGCCCCCCTGGGCGACGGCACTGGCCTGCACGGCGGCTTCAATGGTGGCCTGGGGGTTGGGCGGGCTACCTGCTGGCTGGTTTAACAAGTTGCATCCAGCCAGGGCGGGCAGCAGCAAGAACAGAATCACACGGTACAGCAACTTCACGTTGTGTCTCCTTCTCGTCAGTATCGGGTGAAACCGCAACGGGCAGAAGTGCTAACGGGGATGGGAAACGGCGGATAAGATTTTATACACGGCAATGCAAGGTATGCCACGATTGAAAAAACCCGGGCTATCCCGGTTGGGAGATTGGCACACCGGCACTGCGGGTGGCTGGCCCAAACATGTATTCCCGAAACTCCGGGGTCAACGCCACAACCAGAGCAGGAATGCCATACAAGGCCCCAATGGGCGTGAGTGAGAGCAGTCCGCATGCGACAATATGCAGGTAGTAGGCCCACCGGTGCCGCAGAAACAGGCCAACCCCGGCGGCTGCAAACAGCACCGCGCCGATGAGCAGCCCAAGCATGGCGAGGCTTAATATCACAACGCCAAACAGCACCACGTCCGCCGAATCGCCGGAGAAGAACGCACCATACAGCAGTGTCCCACCAGGGATCAGGGAGCTTACAAGCAGCAGCAACGCCAGCGCCACGTTGCCCGCGCCAACAAACATAACCCGTTTGCGCCGGGGCGGGGCCGGAGACACCTGGGCAACCACCTCTGACGGCAGCGGCGGCAGCGGCTGGGTGATGCGGGCCCTGGGCGCAGGCAGGGCCACCGGCTGCTCCTCGGGCTGCGGCGTCGCGTTTGGCGCGGGCGTGGCAGCGCTGGGGTGGGCCGTTTCCTCCTGGGTGGCTGGTTGTGGCGCAGTGCTTCCGGCGCTCCCGGCAGTCAGAAACAGCAGCAACGCCAACAGGCCCAGAAATACATCGCGTAGCGCCACTGCCCCCAGCAGCAACACCCCGCCGAAGAGCCAGTTGCTGCACTTCATAGCCCAGGCCACATTTGGCAGCGACACCCCGATGAGCAGCAGGCCCGCCCGCACCATGCGCCCGCCATCAAGCGGAAAGGCCGGAATGAGATTCAGCAGCGCCATCAATACATTGATAACGAACAGGCCAAACAGCAAGTTTTCGAGCGAAAGCGTGCCAATCGCAAACGAGGGAACCGCCTGCAACCCCGACAGAGCCGCATACACCAGCGTACACACCAGGGCAACTGCTGCGATCACGCCATTCACCAGCGGCCCGGCCAGGGCGATCCACAATTCGTGCGCAGGGCGTTCCGGGTTGCGTTCCAGCTTGGCCCAGCCGCCCAGGGGCCAGAGCATCACTTCCTCGGTGCCAATGCCACATGTACGGGCGGCAAAAGCATGCCCAAACTCATGCAGCGCCACGCACACAAACAACGTGATGAGCAGGAGCAGCGCCATCGCCACACTCCCAACCGTCAACGGTTCTGTCTGCCAGATGATGTAGGGAGCCAGCAGCAAAAAGGTTGTGTGCAAACGAAGATCAATGCCAGCAACCCGCATCAGTCGTACTGACCATTTCATTGTCGCCTCTCACACAATGTCAATAGGATTCCTCGGTTTGGTGGAACGGTAGGGCAGTGGAGGGAGAACGCTGGTGCTTCTCTACTTATACTTCCGCACGGCGCAAAAAGTTTCAGCAATGTTGGGGAAGTGATAGCATTGTACACTGTTTTGTGAGCGTTTGGGGAACGCCGAAAACCTCCGCCCGACACGCGGACGCGGAACGAGCCTTCACCATGCGGACTTACGAGCGTGGTTCGGCGGGTGGGGCGGCGGGCAGCGCGCCAGTGGGCAGGCCAGGTGCGCGGGGC
>JALONX010000519.1 GCA_025454695.1 Chloroflexaceae bacterium | reverse complement strand
TACCGTGTTGCTGCCAACGGACTCACATGCGGGGGTTTGGGGCGTCAGGCCCCAACGGGGTTGTCAGGGGCTGGCCCCTGACCGCCCGCCGCGTAGGCGTCACCAACCGGCATCGGGGTACTCACACACGAAGGAAGCCATCGAACACCGCCCGCCGCGTAGGCGTCACCAACCAGCATCGGGGTACTCACACACACGAAGGAAGCCATCGAACACTACCCACCGCGTAGGCGTCACCAACATGTTGCTAAGACAAACGAGGCACAGGGAAAGCGAACACACCAGCAGCGCCGCCCCGTGGGGAGCGGCGCTGCTACAACCGAGCTACGCACCAACGCTGCGCTCAAGCGGCTGGTCAGCCTGCTGCAACTCACGCACCGCATCGGCGGCCTGCTTGCCAGCGATAAAGGCGTGATCGGAGTTGTAGTACTCCCACTCGCTGTAGCGCCCCGACAGCACAATGTCGTGTTCGAGCAACCAGGAGCGAATGCGCTCAACATTAGCCTTACGGTTATGGTCGTAGACCACATAGGCGTAGGGCATGTCCACCTCGTTCGCGGCCCAGATTTCGTCATCGGCGTTGATGATACCGACGCGGATGCAGTCCTCAATACAGCGCTGGATCAGGGCTGCACCGTCGCAGGGCAGCGGCTTGAGCGGCCCATAGGTAATTTCACATGTAATGCCGAAGCCGCCGGGCGGGTTGCAGTGAGGGCTGGCATTGCCCTGCACAAAGATGCGGTGAAACACCGTGTCTTCGGGGTAGTAAATCCAGTGCTTCTCGGTGATGTTCTCGCGGCCAATGCCCAGGTTGACGCAGCGCACCGAGGTGTGGCGCAAACCCTCCGCCGCTGCACGAATTTCGGCTGGCGCTTCCTCGCCGATCATGCGCACCAGCACTGGCAGCGGCATGGTGCTCACCAGATGGTCGTATTTCACAACGCTACCGTCGTCCAGCACCAGTTCATGCTCGTTCGGGTAAACCGCCACCACGCTGGTGCCCAGGCGCATCTGGCCCTTTAGGTGCGGCAGAAAGCCGTCCATCAAGGCCTGGAAGCCGCCCCGCAGCGGGTATCCAAAGCGGGCGTTTGGCCCCATTGGCTTCGGCACCGGCGAAAGGGCACCGTCAATAATTTCTTCCAGGTCAGGTAGAGGCACGCGCCCGCCCAGCCACGAGGTCTCCATCTGATCGAGCGGCACGGCCCAGATTTTGCGGTTGTAGGGAATGGCGAAGTGTTTGGCAATGCCACGTCCCCAAACTTTGTAGATAAACTCTTCAAAATTGCGCGGTGGGCCGTCGTAGGGCGCAGGCTCGCATGCGGCCCCGTTGCCGTTGAACGCGTCAGCAGTGCCATCGGCACAGCAGTCGAGCACGTTGCCATCCTTCACATCACCGTTGGCCGCTGCTTTACCGTTGCCGTTGGTATATACTTTGCCATTGCCATTCACGGGCGTTTTGGCCTGCACGGCAGAGCCTTCAGGCTGCTCGTTGAGCGTGCCATAGCGAGCCTCAATCGCACCCATGATGCACTCGCGAATCACCTCTGGCGGCAGGCCGTAGAGCGCCCCCTGAAATGGGTAGCGGGTATAGACGCCTTTGCTAAAGACCCACGCTTCCCGATCCTGCCAGTGAACGTTGTCGCCCAGCAACAGTTCATACATCTGGTGAACGTAGGGGTCTTTGGAAAACATGATGTGGCCAGCATAATCAAAGGTAAAGCCGTTCTCTTCAATCGAACGGCACCAGCCACCTACAGTTTCCTGCTGCTCAATCAATAGCGCCTCTTCGCCCAGATGGTAGGCTGCGCTCAGGCCGGTTGGCCCAGCACCAATCACAACGGTTGAAGCGGGGGACATACGTCTTTCTCCTGTTCTACTAGACACTTTTTACACCCCAGAAACGGCGGCAACGCGGTCGGGCACACGGGTAGCCCGGGCGGCACGGCGCGGCGTGCCCGTCTGCATGGCCTGGCTGATCAGGTTTTTCATCGTTTGCACGGTGCTGTCCCACGAGGTCTGGGCTAGCACGGCCTGCATCATGGCGACACGGGACTCACGCTCGTCGGCACTGGCGGCAAGGGCCTGCTCGCACGCAGCAACAAAGGCCTGGCGGGTGTCACCCAGATAGACGATGTTGCCGTAGGGTTCGGCTACGTCGGTGATGGGCGTGCTGACAATGGGCCGCTCGGCTGCCATGTATTCAAGGGTTTTGGTCGGGCTGATAAAGCGGGTCGCCTCGTTGCGGGCAAAGGGCAGCAAACACACGTCCCACCCGGCCAGATAGCTCGGCAGTTCGGCATAGGAACGCTGGCCCAGGTAGTGGATATTGGGGTGCTCAGGCAGGTGCTTGGGGCAAATTTTCACCACCGGGCCAACCATCACAATCTGCCACTCCGGGTGGGCCGTGGCCATCGCATCGAGCAGCCCCAGATCCATCCGCTCGTCAATCACACCGTAGAAGCCCAGGCGCGGCTGGGGCAGGTGAGCAATGTCATGTGCCTGCGGGCTGGTGCGGGCCTGGCGGAAGTGGTGCGTTTCCACGCTACTGGGAAAGCAGTAGGTGTGGGGGTGGCGGTGGCGCTTGGCTCGGTAGAGGCTCGGGCCACCGGTGAAAACCAGATCGGCCCACTGAAGCAGGGTCGCTTCCTGAGCCAGCAACTCCGGTGGCGCGTGCAAAAAGGCCGAAAGCTCATCCATGCAATCGTAGACAATCAGCTTCGAAGCCAGTGACTGCACAATCGGCAGGGCCAGGGGCGTGTACACCCAGCTGGTGTAGCTCTGCACCTGTTGTGCCGCCAACAGCTGATGCAGCAATGGCACCAGAGTGGGCATATGGCTGCTATGGAAGCCGGGCGCTTCGAGCGGGGTGCGCAAGCGGGCCACCGTTACATTGGGCTGCGGGTGCAAAAGCTCCCAGTAGGGTTGCACGCCCGCCTCAAACAGTGGCTCCTCGATGAAAAAAACCCGTCGATCGGTGGCCATGCGCGCCATAATGTGCTGAGGTCGCTGATAGACAAAATCCCAGCGTAAGTGCGACAACGTGACCAGATCAGGGTTAGCAACGTGAGCTGACATATCACACACTCCTTCTTACTTGCAGACGCTCCTGCAACATATGTGTACCCTGGTGTAAACGATATTTCGTTGCACGGAAGGGCAGGCCAACCCCATAGGTCAGCCTATCTAAATACCATCCACGGGTAGGCAAAACGAGAAAGCCTGTTTCTCGCCTTCTATTGCCTTGCTGCCCGGTGCGCCGCTGAACTGTGGTTCTAAATGAGTTAAAGGCAAGTTCTGTGCCAGAGGTTGAAGGTGGTGAAAGACTTTACAAGTGGGGCGGAAAGCAAGGTTGCCTCCCGCCCGCTATGTCCACGGCCTGCTGCAGAAACTACCTGGTTTCTGAACGAGTACCGGCGATACCACCCTGGCAGCGTTGCCATCTGTTGCACGAATATCGTTACTAATTGAGGCATAAAGCAAACGGCGTGCCACGGTATTCTCCAAGAACCGAGAACCGAGAACCAAGGATCTTCGTTCGTACAACGGTGCATGGCATTGGCATTCACACCTCATACCTTATCCTTCATACTTCCTGTGGCACGACTCTTGCGCCTACCACCACCAGGACTCACCCCTAACAAACGGAGGTTTTGTGATGCCTGAATATTGGAACGAGGATGAGGAGAAAGGCCTGGGCCACACCCTGCTGCAAGTGGGGAAAGTTGCGGGGGCTGTGGGGCTAGCTGCACCGCTGCTGTGGATTGGTTACAGTGCGCTGTTTGTTGATCATGCCATGCCACTGGAGCCTGCAATCCCTGCCGATTTGCATAGCTTTCACGACCCGGAGGCGGGGCGGCTCTGCTACTACGCCGACCGCAGCGGGACGGGGCGGCCCCTGGTGCTGCTGCACAGCATCAACGCGGGGGCCTCGGCCTATGAGATGCGCCCCTTGTTTGAACATTTCCGGGGGCGGCGGCCCGTCTACGCCCTCGATCTGCCGGGCTTTGGCTTTTCGGAACGCTCTGACCGCAGCTACACCCCCGAACTCTACCGACGGGCGATTGTAGCGCTGCTGCGGCATGAAATTCAGGCCGACGAAGGCGTGGATGTAATCGCGCTGTCGCTGACATGCGAATTTACGGCCCAGGCAGCGGTGGAGCATCCCGACCTGTTCAACACCATCACGCTGATTGCACCCAGTGGCTTTTCCAAAACCCAGCAAACCAGCTCACAAACGGCTCACAACAGCGGCGTGTCGAGCAATGTCTACCGGGTGCTATCCAATCCGCTCTGGAGCCAGGCGATTTACGATGCCCTGGCAACCAGACCGAGCATCTGGTATTTTCTCAAACGCTCGTTTGCCGGGGCGGTAGATGATGGGTTGCTCGATTATGACTACCGCAGCACGCACCAGCCAGGGGCAAAACATGCCCCGCTCTACTTCGTCAGCGGCTTGCTCTTCACCGCCGACATTCGCCAGCGCACCTATAGCCGGGTGCAGCAGCCCGCCCTGGTGATCTACGATGAGTGCCCGTTTGTTGGCTTCGACAAGCTGGGCGAGTTTTGCAGCAACCACCCCAACTGGCAGGCGGTCAAAATTAGCGGCACCAAAGGGTTGCCCCACTTTGAAAGCCTCGACCAGACGGTGCAGAGCATCGAATCGTTCTGGGCCAGCTCAACCGAGCGGGAGATCGCCCTTGGAGAGAGCTATAGTGGCTAACAGCGGCACGTTTCTTGCTATCAACCATCAGTAGAAGAGCAATCTTCGTGGATAAGCTTAGCCCCCTAGATTCTCCTCGTTCCCTCCTCTCATCCTCGCTGGTGCCCACACCACACCAGCGAGGAACCTCTTTTTTGGCCTGAGTTTTTGCCACAGAGACACAGAGAGCACGGAGTTATACGAACTGCGAGAGCGTACAGTTTAATCGTATTGTGCTGTTACACGAGCGCACACAGGTATAGAATGCCGAAATCAGGCTACCAGGCAGAAGTCTCGCTCCTGCCTGGCGCACTACAGCACTAACCGGGCGAATAATGAAACTC
>JALONX010000518.1 GCA_025454695.1 Chloroflexaceae bacterium | reverse complement strand
TGACCGGTCGCGGCGCGGAGGCGTGGGCCGAAACGCAGGCCCAGGCGCTGCGCGACCTGGCGGCAAAGCTTGGCGTGCCACCAGCCCAGGTGACGGAGCGGGTCGAGGCGCTGCTGGCAGAAAACAAACAGCGTCAGCAGGAGCTGGAGAAGTTACAGGGTCAGCTTTCCCGTGGCTCGCTGGAAAAACTGCTCGACCAGGTGCAGCGCAACAATGGCGTGCCCCTGCTGGTGGCTAGAGTTGAGGCCGCCGATGCTAATCGCCTGCGCGAGATGGGCGACTGGCTGCGTGACAAGCTCGGCAGCGCGGTGATTGTGCTGGGGGCGCAGTTTGGCGACAAGCCCCAACTCCTGGTTGTCGTCACGCCCGACCTGGTGGGGCAGGGCTACCATGCAGGCACCCTGGTGAAGGGGCTGGCCCAGCTGGTGGGCGGCGGCGGCGGCGGGCGACCGGAAATGGCCCTGGCTGGCGGCAAAGACGCGGGCAAACTCGACGAGGCCCTGGCCCAGGCGGCCACGCTGGTGGCCCAGCAGAAGAAGTAGCGTATGTTATCGTTGGCGCTTCCAACTGAATATGCACTTCTGGTGAGTGGCCCGCCCCAGGGCCAGTGGCACTACCCTGATTGGGAGCGCCTGCCCGACGACGGCAACCGCTACGAAATTATTGATGGAGTGCTCTACATGACCACTGCGCCAAGCAACTTCCATCAATGGATTATTCAGGGTCTCCACGAGTTTATTGGCATTCCCATGCGGCGGCAGGGCCTTGGCTACGCCTTCTTTGCGCCCATTGGGGTGCTGATGCCTGGCTGCGACCCGGTGCAGCCCGATTATGTAGTGGTAACCCAGGCCCGAGCAGCCATTATTCGTGATCGGCGCATTATGGGGGTGCCCGACCTGATCATTGAAGTGCTGTCGCCCGGCAATGCCGAGTACGACCGAACCATCAAGCTGCACGCCTATGCGGCAGCGGGCGTACCCGAGTATGCGATGATTGATCCGCAGACTCGTTGTTTGTATCACTACCGCTTGCTACAGCCTGATACCTATGGTGAGTCACATGTCGCCAATGAAGGTGACTCAGTATCTTTTGATTGTGTACCGTCGCTGGTGGTGCCACTGAGCGAGCTTTTTGCAGGTGCGCCTGATACGACACTCTGATTGTAGATCCACGGAGGTACGGCGATGATCGCCGACGATGCAGCCCTGGTGCTGGTTCGCCCCGACGACGACCTGAACACCATTATTACCAATGTTCGTGAGGCCGGCACCCCGATGGTGCAGTTGCTCGTTTCTGATGGCGCAGCGGCGCTGTATGCCCAGCGTGATCTGGAGACGTTGCGCCGCAGCGTGGGCAGCCGTGGTATTGAACTCCTGTTGATTACCTCAGACAAGCTGGTGCTGAGCGCCGCCCGTCGGGCCGACATCCAGACCATGGAGGTGATGGATGCCCGCATTCGGCCCGAGCGGGCCACTGGCAATGGCGAAGCCAGCCCCTACGCCACCCGCCCGCTGGCCCGTGACACGCAGAGCGGCCCGGCCAACCCAGCCCAACCGCCAGCACCAGCCGATGCAGCACCCAATGATGATGACTTTTTGCGTTCGTTAGAGCAGGCCAACCTGCCCATGCCCTCGCCAGCAATCTCGCCAGCGGCCCCGGCCCATGCCTACAGCGATTTTGATGATTTTGATGAGGCGGTGCAGAGCGCCCCAACGCGCGTGAGTCTGCCGACGGAGGCCGAACGGCGGCCCGCACCTCGCCGCTACGCCGATGACGATGAGCCGGAACGCTACCCGCCGCCCCGCCCACGTGTTGATCGGGACGTGGCAGGCCGTGGGCCTGACCGGCCCGTCGCCCGCCCGCAACTGAGGGAAGAGCCGGAGCGCCGCCGTGGCCTGGGCCTCATCCCGCTCCTGATTGGCGGCGTGCTGCTGGTGCTGCTGGCGCTGATCGGCGGCGTGCTGCTGTTGGGCAACCGCACCACCGTTACCGTCAACCTGCCCGTGCGCGAAACTCAGGAACGGCGGGTAGACGGCCTACCCATCGCTCTGATCGGCTTGAATGACCAGGCTTCCCAGAGCGCGGTACAGGCCGACATCATCAGGGCGGAGGTGGTTTACACCGCCACCGGCCAGGTGACGGAAGAAACCCTTACGCCAACGACGGCTGCTGCTGGCGCGGTGAATGTGCTCAGCCTCAACACGCAGGCGATTGACCTGCCCCAGGGCACCGAGTTTATTGCTGCCAACGGCCAGGGTCAGGAATGCCGCTTTGCTACCAACGAGGCGGCCACCATTCCCGGCTCAAGCCAGAGCCGCCAGGGTGCGCAGATTATCACTAGCCTTGGCCAGGCCAGCGTGGCCGTGACGGCCCGCGCCCTCGGCAGTGCATGCAACATTGGCGAAAACGCCATCACCCAGATGCAAATTCCCGGCCAGGAACCAATCAACGTCCGGGCTGGCGGCAATCTGGAAGTGACTCACGGCCCCATCGGCGGCGGCAGCGAACAGCCCATCCGCGTGGTGAAGGACAGCAATGTGCAGGAAGTGCTAGGCCAGGCCCTGGCCGGGCTTGATAACCAGGCCCGCCAGGAGCTGGAAAACGCTGCCCGGGCGCAGGCCAACCTGACGCTGGAAAACACCACCATCACGCCGGGGCGTAACGATCTGTCGGCGGGCCAGGGCTACGAGGTTATCGTTTCGCCAGCGGTGGGCCAGAATGTTGACCCCAACAATCCCACCTTCAGCGTCACCGTGCGGGGGCAGTTCAGTGCGCTGGCCACACCGCAGGGCCGCCCGCTGCAAAACCAGTTGCAGCCCGCCGTTTCTGAAGCCTTAATCCAATCGGGCCAGGTGAAGCCCGGCGATGGCCTGGCACCTGCCATTAACAACTGGCGCTGGGACGGCACCCGCCTGACGGTGGACAGCTTACTGCAACCAGTGGCCACCGACAACACCCTGGCCCCTGCTACACTGGCGGCGATTCGTGAAAGTATTCGGGACAAGCCACGCGCCGAAGCTGAGGCTGCCCTTCAGGTGCTGGTAGAACGCAACTCGATCAGCGGCTACACCATCCCAGAAGGCGTGCAGGCGTTGCCTGGTTACGATTTTCAATTGGATATACAGGTCGTGCCGCCACGGTAGATACCTGGAGATTGGAGAGTAGAGATTGGAGATGCTCATCGGTTGCATGGCGAATCTTCCGTCACTCATCTCCAACCTCTTTATTGCACTGTATGGCTGACGAAATGACGAACACTGGCCCACGCTTGCGCCGGGTGATGGCGCTTGATGTGGGCGAACGGCGTATTGGCGTGGCGATTAGCGATTTTGAGGGTCGCCTGGCCGCACCCATGACGACGATCAAGGCCGAGCCACGCCCGCGTGCCCTGGAGCAGCTGGCGGCCTTGATGCGCGAGAACGAGGTGCAAGAACTGGTGGTGGGCCTGCCGCTCACGCTACGGGGCGAAATTGGCCCCCAGGCCCAGGCGGTGCAACACTTTGCCCGCGCCCTGGAACAGGCCCTCGAAAAGGGTGGACAGGTGGTGCCGCTCCACTTTTTTGATGAACGCCTCACCACCGCCGCCGCCGAACAGATGATGCGCGACCTGGGGGTCAAGCCCGAAAAGCGCAAAGAACGGATTGACGAAGTCGCCGCCTCGATTATCCTGCAAGATTTCCTCGACCACGGGCGCTCACAGGAGCGCTAATATCGTTTACTATGGGCCAGGTTCAGGTGAGTTGTTCTCAACCTCGCCAAAGGCGTGACTCCTGACTTATAGTGTCGTACAACTAATAACATCTATTCTACCAAGTAACTAATCACCCAAATCATATAGGTATAGAGGGGGCATGCGCCCCCTCCCGCGTCGCTGCGTCAGGTGCCCCATGCGGGGGTTTGGGGCGTCAGGCCCCAACGGGGTTGGGAGGGGCTGGCCCCTCCCCGCCCGCCGCGCAGGCGACACCAACGCGCTATTGCAACTGTCCGTATTCGTGGATGAACCGCCCGCATGGCAAAACTTACATCCTACTCAGGACAAACATCTCGAAACGCCCGGAGGCATCCGCCACAATGCATGTCGCTACCAACGAACTCACATGCGGGGGTTTGGGGCGTCAGGCCCCAACGGGGTTGGGAGGGGCTGGCCCCTCCCCGCCCGCCGCGTAGGCGACACCAACACCCCGGCGCTGGCCAACCCAAGACCCACGCGGCCCGCCCGCCGCGCAGGCGCTACAAACAGTATGCAAACACAAACGCCCGGCACCTCGCAAGGTGCCGGGCGTTTGCGAACCGCGAAACCGTCTACTTGCCCTGGAGCGCGATCTTCAACACCTCGTCCATGGACGAAACGGGAATAAGCGTCAGGTCTTGCCGCACCTTCTCCGGCAGGTCAACGATGTCCTTGGTGTTTTCCTTGGGCAGAATAAAAGTCTTGATGCCCGCCCGGTGCGCCGCCAGAGTCTTCTCCTTCAGCCCACCAATGCCCAGCACCTTGCCCCGCAGCGTCACCTCGCCGGTCATCGCCACGTCGCGCCGCACGGGCCGCCCGGTCATCGCCGAGATGAGCGCCGTAGTCAGCGTAATGCCCGCCGATGGCCCTTCCTTAGGCTGTGCGCCTTCGGGCACGTGAATGTGGATGTTGTGCTCCTCGAAGTAGTTCGGGTCAACCCCCAGCTGCTCGGCCCGCGAGCGAGCATAGGAAAGGGCAGCCTGGGCCGACTCCTTCATCACATCACCCAGCTGCCCGGTGAGCTGGAAGCCGCCCTTGCCCCGCACCGGCAGCACCTCGATACTCAGCACATCGCCGCCGGTGGGCGACCATGTGACGCCCGTCGCCACGCCGATCTCGTCCTGCTCTTCGGCCAGGCCAAACGCGAACTTCTCCGGCCCCAGATATTCGGCAATGTCCTGCACGTCAATCGTGTAGCTGGCACTGCTGGCGTCGCTTGTGGCCACGCCGTTCTCATCCTTCTGGTCGCTGATTTCGGCCACCTTGCGGGCCACCTTGCGGCACAGCCCGGCCACTTCCCGCTCCAGGTTGCGCACG
>JALONX010000517.1 GCA_025454695.1 Chloroflexaceae bacterium | reverse complement strand
TGGCATTTGCCGAGCCAGCCCGGCGGCAGCGGCGCACCCTGCACTACCTGCAAGCGCCCGTCGCGGCGGGCATAGTCGGCCAGAATGGCGGGAGTCGCGTCGGTTGAATTGTCGTCCACCACCACCACGTTGTAGTTGGGGTAGCTCTGCTGCAACACCCCATCGAGGCAGCGGGCGATGTTGCGGGCCTCGTTACGGGCGGGAATCAACAGCGTCACCAGGGGCGCGTCCGGCGGCGGCGGAGC
The DNA here is from genome assembly GCA_025454695.1 of Chloroflexaceae bacterium. GTDB lineage: Bacteria > Chloroflexota > Chloroflexia > Chloroflexales > Chloroflexaceae > JALONX01. The sequence continues at coordinate 4,804 of JALONX010000517.1, read as the reverse complement.
CAGCCGGTCGAGCAGGGGCATGCGCTTGAGGCGCACGGCATCTTGAACAAAAGCGGCTGCAACCAGCAGCGTAAAGAGACTCACCAGCAAGATCAAGAACATGCGGCTATCCAGCTATTTTTTGTCCACTAGAAAGATTGTACGTTGGTTACGAGTCGCTGTCAATTCGAGTGCTGAGTGCTTCAAAGTCCTGAGTGCTGAGTGCTGAGTGCTTCAAAGTCCTGAGTGCTGAGTGCTTCAAAGTCCTGAGTGCTGAGTGCTGAGTGAAAGCAGTGCTGAGTGAAGACATGGCTGAGTGAAGACATGGCTGAGCCTGCCCTGCCGTTCGTCCCTTCGATGCCGGTTTCCGAGCTTGACGAGGAGCAGGACAGGCAAGCTCACGAGCCGCGAAGGCGAAGGGTGCTGCGTGCTGAGTGCGACTATGCGGATTCAGCCTTCCGCCTTCCGCCTTCCGCCTTCCGCCTTCTTCCTTCTTCCTTCGCGTTTCGGGGTATAATAGGGAAATCCCTGGAACCACGGCGTCGGCGTTGCCGAGCCACCAATAAAAGGAGTGTACAGATGAAAAGTGTACCAGGCCATTTTGATGGAAGTGTGGTGGAACTGCTCGACGAAGCTCCATCGGACGAGCGAGGCTACGTGCTGGTGACGTTTCTTGATCGGCACCTGGAGGTCGCCGTCGCCCGTGGGCAGCGCTCAAGCCGCGATGTGATTAAACCGCCGCTGGTGAGCGTGCCGCCGGGTGGCGATATCTACCGGCGCTACACCGTGGGCGCACTGATGACGCGGGAGGTGGCGACACTGCCACCGACGCACAAAGTGACCGACGCCCTGCACATGATGCGGGCCAAGGGCATTACCAGCGTGGTGGTGGAGGCAGGCGGCGACAGCGAATGGGGCATTGTCACCATGCGCGATGTGCTGAAACTGGTGGTGGCGACGGAAACGCCCCGCGATGATCTGACACTGGCTGAAATCGCCTCCAGGCCACTGATCTACGTCTCACCCGACATGAGTCTGCGCGACTGCGCCCGCTTGCTACTGGAGAAGAACATCCGCCGGGCGGTGGTGAAGCAGAGCGGTAGGCCCGTTGGCATCATCAGCGACACCGATATTTTTCTGTTTGTGGAAGAGCGGGGCTGGGGCAAGGGCGAGTAACCAGCAACGAGCGTGGTGGTTGTCTACCATTCTGCCAGTCAGAAGCTCCAATCATCATGTGAATTGTATGCAATTTGTTCGGGGCAGCGCATCGAACCAGACTGATTACTCTGTCAACCTCTTCACTTTTATCTGACAGGACTTACGCGGTCGCTTTTTGAGCGGGAGGTTTGGCGGCTTGCAAACCCTCCAGCATTGTTCTTTTGCTGCCGGTGTGAGCAGCTTCGCCGCTCACACCGGCAGCAAAAGCGATGTTTGGGAGCGGCGCAGCAGCTCCCAAACCCTCACCGCGTTAGTCCGGTTATCTAACGAGAGCCACCCGCTCTTGTAGCGGGCTTTGGGTTCGCAGATTATCCCAGTTCGCCCAGCTGCCGCAGCAGTTCGGCCCGTTCCACGCTGTTCTGGCAGAATTCCAGAGCGGTGAGGTAGGCGGCACGGGCTTCGCTGCGATCAGCCGCAGGGCGGGCCGTTGGGGCCTGAAGACCTCGGCTTCCGTTCCGAGGGCCGCGCAGGCGACCTGGGGGAAGGAGTCTCTGTATGAACTCTTCGCGAGCTTTGCGCCCCTTCGGTAAACTCCCTTCGGCAAGCCCTTCGATAAACTCCCCTTCGTCAGGCTCAGGAGCCGGGGGGCCTCAGGGCAGGCAGGGCAGGCTTTGCGAGAGCATGGTAGAGCCAGCGCCATCAGGAAAACAGCCGCCACAACCATAGCCCCAGCAGCGCCGCCAGCCCCAGCCACAGCAGCACAATCACGGCGGCGGCCAGGCGGCTGGTGGGCCGTTTGCTGAGGGCTGCCGCCTGTTCGCGGCACTCCGCCAGCACATGGGGCGGGATGAGCCACAGCGTCAGGGCGATGCCAGCAGGCACCAGGATGAGGTCATCCAGGTAGCCCAGCACCGGCACGAAATCGGGAATCAAGTCAATCGGGCTGAAAGCATAGGCCACCACCAGCCCCGCCAGCACCTTTGCATACCAGGGTGTGGCCGGGTGACGCGCCGCCAGGTAGAGCGCCAGCGTGTCGGTTTTCAGGCGGCGGGCGCGGGCGCGCAGCCGGGCGACGATGGTTGTCTGCTTGGGACTCATCGTGAATCACCCGATATAGACAAACAGAAAGGCAGCGTAGGTCAACCCACCGAGCATGCCGACAGCGTTGGCCCAACCGGCGAGCATGGATGTGCCGCTGGCCTTCAAGAAGCACATGGTCGCCAGCAAGAGCCAGACGAGGGCGTGGCCCCAGCGCAACAGAAAAAACTGCATGCTGCCCGTCGTCGAACTCACCTTATCGCTGGGCCACACGAAGCACCACACCAGCGCTAGCAGCAGCGCCAGCCCGCCCCAGACTGGCCAGGGCAATCCAAAGACACGTTCAGCCATGTCATTCCTCCTCTGGGCGCATAGCACAGTTGCGCTGTCTGCATGGTGTTGTGGCACTAGCATACCATACCATACGTTATGCAATACATAACCAGTCCCATGTACCAGGCTATACGGCTTGTGTTACAATAACTACACGGTTGCACTAAAAACGAAGCCTGCACGCTGGCACACATACTGCACCACATCCCCTTCCCTGACACCAGCACCACCCATAAAACGCCTATGGAAATTGAAGCCAAGTTTCGTATTAGCGATAGCTCAACTTTCCCATACCTGCTGAAATTGCAGCAGCTTGGTGCCTTTCAGTTGCAAGCGGTGCCAGATGTAGAACAGCAGCGCAACAGTTATTTCGACACCGCCGACGGGCGCTTCAAAACCGCACGCTACGGGCTGCGCCTACGGCAGATCGGCAGCCGTTCGCTGGTGACGCTGAAAGGCCCCAATCAAGTGGAAAACGGTTTACACCAGCGCGAGGAATGGGAGTTCCACGCAACCTCGCCCGACCCGGCTACATGGCCCGATGGCCCGGCCCGCAAAAAAGCGCAGGCCCTGCTTGGTGAGGCCCCGTTGCAGCAGCTACTCACCATTCACACCGAGCGCCAGCATGTGATTGCCTACCGCAACGGCCAGCCCGTGGTTGAGTTGAGCCTTGATGATGGCACTATTTTTGCCGGGAGTTTGACGGAGCATTTCCGCGAGTTGGAACTGGAACTGCTCCCGGCAGGCACCCGCGCCGATCTGGACGACCTCATCGCCGCGCTGAAGGAGCAGATTGCGCTGCTGCCAGAAAACCTCTCGAAGCTCGAACGGGGCCTGGCGCTGCTGGCACGGGCTTCGTAAGTGTAAATGTTTACAGTCTGTGTTGCGTGAGGCGTGAGGCGTGAGGCGTGAGGCGTGAAGCGTGAAGCGTGAGGCGTGAGGCGTGAAGCGTGAAGCGTGAAGCGTGAAGCGTGAAGCGTGAGGCGTGAAGCGTGAGGCGTGAAGCGTGAAGCGTGAAGCGTGAAGCGTGAAGCGTGAGGTGTGAAACGTGAAACGTAATGCGTAATGCGTGAAACGTGAGGCGTGAAATGTAATACGGAATAAACGTATTTGTGCTTGACTTTATGTGTTTGCTTTCATACTTCATACCTCATACTTCATACATGGCAATTTAAGGAGTTTTTATGACTCAGACCGAGTCGCTTCCAGCGCTAGACACCCTGATCGAAACGTACCTTGTTGACAAGGCCCACGCACGCCATGTGGCTGATGCAGCCCTGGTTCTCTTCGATGCCACGGCGGAGACTCACGGCCTCAACGGGGCGGCCCGCCGCCTGCTGGAACTTGGGGCGCTGTTGCACAACGTGGGCTTACACAGCAACCCTGAGCAGCACCATCTGGCGGGGCGCGACATTGTGCTGAGCCAGAGCCTCCCGGATGTAGACGACAATGAGCGGGCGTTGATTGCCTGCATGGTCGCCTTTCATCGCAAAAAGGTGCGCCCCAAAGTAGAACCAGCTTTTCTCAGCCTGGGCAAACGCAACCAGGAAACGGCGCTCTGGCTGGCGGCCCTGGTGCGCGTGGCCGATGGCCTGGACTATTCCGAGTCGCAGACGACGGGCCTGGTAGGCGTGGAGCCGACCGAACACGGTCTGGCGCTCCACCTCAGTGGCCCCCACGCGGCTAGTGATGGGGCGCGGGCAGTGGCTAAGGCCGATCTGTGGCACAAGGTTTCCGGGCAGGAGCTTCACTGCGTGGTAGTAGATGCGCCTGCCGTAACGGATGGAGCGTCTGAGGAGACTCAGTCGGAAACAACAGCCGAGCGTGCAGCCGAAATCGAAGAGGCGCAGCCGTCGCCAGAGGTGGCCCACAGCAATGGCACGGCTACGCTGGTGAGTCCAGCTGTACCAGCCATGACCAGCGTTGCTTCCACCACTCTGCTGGCCGACTATGGTCGGCAACTGCTGCGGCGCTACTTTCGGCGCATGCTGAGCGAGGAGCGGGGCGTGCAGGCCGACAAAGGCCCTGAGGCAGTGCATCAGTTGCGGGTGGCCTCGCGGCGGCTGCGGGCCACCACGGGCCTGCTGGCCGAGGTTGCCCCCGCCAAGCCATTGCGCCGCTTCAGCAAGACCATCAAGCAGATTGCCAACGAGGCCGCTGGTGTGCGCGACGCCGATGTGTTTCTGGCCCAGGTGGCGAGCTATGCCGAAGGGCTGGCCGACGACCAGCGCGAACAGGTGCAGCCCCTGGTTGAAGCATTGCAGCGCGACCGAGCCGCCGCCCGTGACCGCTTGCT
>JALONX010000516.1 GCA_025454695.1 Chloroflexaceae bacterium | reverse complement strand
TTTTCGGCCAGGGTGGTGGCCCCGCCCCAGGAGTGGCCAATCACCACCGGATTGTCGAGGGAGCGGGCGCGGGCGGCAGCAGCAACCGTGGCGGCAATCGCATCAATCCGATGGTCGTCGGTTGTGTCGCTCAAGCCGTGGCCGGGCATGTCAAAGGCGAAGACATGGTAGCCCTGGCGGGCCAGCGCGGGGGCCACCTGCCACCACGAGGCGGCGCTGCTGGTGATGCCGTGAAGCAGCAGCATGTGCCGTCCCGCCGTGCCCCATTCCAGGTACGAAAGCTGAATATGCCCTGCTTGCGTCGTGCCCCGCCGGGGTGTAAGCCCGCCCGAGCAGTCAAGTTGTTCAGGTGTCATTAAACTCCCTTATGTGAATTGCAGATTGTAGATTGCAGATTGCAGATCTGCCGGACAGAAACGCAGAGATACAGAGACGCGGAGACGCAGAGATTTTGAAGTTTACAACCCCATATCTCCCACATCTCTACTAGCTCCTGTTCTCGGTTTTCTGCATTCTCAACGCTCAATTCTCAATTCTTCCCCTGCACCTGCCGTGCCGCCCGTTGGCCCGAGAGCAGGGCACCATGTACCGTGGCGGCGTAGTCGCGGGAGGTGGCCTCACCAGCAAAGAAGAGCTGATTGTTCACTGGCGTCGCCAGGGTGTCGTAGTCGTCGGGCGAGCCACCGGGCCGCAGGTAGGAATAGGAGCCGCCGGCAAACGGGTCGGCGGCCCAGCGGCTGATCAGAAAGCCCTCCGGCTCGGGCACGCTGCTGCCGAACATGGTGCGCAACACCGTCATCGCCGCTGCCACCGTCTGCGTGTCCGTGAGTCCCTCCAGCCGCCGCCCGTAGCTCCCAGCGTTGAAGCCCAGCAGCACCGGCGCATCGCCATATTTGGCCAGGTTGAGCCATTCGGCCCATTCACCCTTGCGTTCAGCGATGTAGCCAAACAGGTGCGGCTCCTCGGGCCAGAACGCCGTGGGGAAACGCAGGTAGAGTTTGTTCAGCAGGCCCATGCCCATGCGCCTGATGGCCGTTTGCATGGCGGCGGGCAGCGGCGGGTCGAAAGCGACGCTGCCGCGCTGCAACACGCCCAGCGGCAAGGTCAGCACGGCTTTTTGCGCGGTGAAGGTGGCCTGGTTGGTGGTGATGGTGACGCCGTTGCTGCCGTAGGCGACCCGCTGCACCACCTGGTTCATGCGGATGTCCAGCCGGTCGGTAAGGGGCAGAAAGAGCTGGTCGTAGCCGTTGGGAAACAACACATCGCTACCGTTAAATGCCTCGCCCTGATCCCAAAATTTCAGCGACAGATCGCTACTGTCAGCGGCATATTCATGTTCAACTTCAGTATTGAGGGCGTAGTCCAGCTCGCGCTGCTCCTCGGTGGAAAGCTGTGCGCCGCTCAGTACCTGATCTAGCGCTGTTTGCAGCGAAATATCATCTTGCATGCCATCGCGCTGCCGCCGCACCGCACTCATCAGCTCGCTAAAGCGGTTGTCCAGGCTCTCGTCGGCCCGGTCGGAAAGTTCGTTGCCCCCGGCATCGTAGCGCCAGAGCGACTCATAATCGGTGCGGGCCGTCTGCACGTTGAAGCGGCGGGCCAGATCCATCAGCGGGTTGCCACTGGTGCCGTGGATCCAGGAGGCCCCCAGATCAAGGGTCAGGTTGGGCAGATTGCGGTTCGTCCAGACTCGCCCGCCCAGCCGGTCGCGCCCTTCCAGCAGCAGCAGATTGGCGTTGGCGTCGCGCAGGGCCTGGGCCGCTGCCAACCCGGCAGCACCCGCCCCCACCACAATCACATCGAACTCGGGTGCGGCCACAGTGGGCGCAGGGCGGGTGGGCTGAGCGGTGGCGGTAGGCGCAGGTGTAGGTTGCTGTCCACCAACTGGTGTGGCCACAGGTGGGAGATTAGCCGCAGGTGTTGCACCACAGGCCGCCAGCAGGGCCGCTGGGGGCCAGAGCAGGGCCGCTTGCAGCAGCTGGCGGCGGGTGAGTCGGGCTGTTGAGCGAGAAGAAGGTGTCACCAGTCGCGCCCCCTGATTAAGGCCAATATCAGCACAAACCCACTGAAGATCACGCCGATGACGCCCCCGGCCAGCAACAGCATGGGCAGCCAGCCGCTCCAGCCGCTAATGCCCATGGCAACCGCAATCGCCCCCGTGGCTAGCACAAATGCTGCCAGCACCAGGGCCACCGCCAGCCGATTGGCTGCACTCACCATGGCCGCCGCCACACGCCGCAGTTCCAGTTCACGGGTTTGCAGCTGCAATTCGCCCTTGTTGAGTTGCCAGAGCGCATCACTCACTTGCTGGGGCAATTCCAGCACCGCCTCGCTGATCACGCGCCCGCCCGCCGCAAGCCGTTCGCCCACCACACCGGGCGTAAACTGTTCGGTGAGCGCCCGTTCGGCATAAGGTCGGGCCTCCCCAAACACGTCCAGCGATGAGTCGAGTTGCAGGCCAATGCCTTCCATCATCACCAGGGCCTTCAGCAGAGTGGCCAGCGGGCCGGGCAGGCTGAGGTTGTGGCGTCGCATCAGGGTCAGCAGCTGCTCAATCGTCTCACGGGCCGAAAGGTCGGCCAGCGGGCGGTCAACAAAGGTGTCGGTGAAGCGCTGCATGTCGCGGCGCAGCGCCGGGGTGATGCTGTGGCGCGACAGCGTGCCCATGCGCTCCAGCGCCCGCAGCGCGCCGTCGTTGTCGTGGTTGGTGAGCGCCACCAGCAGCAGCAAGAGCTGGCGCGTCGTTTCCCGATCCAGCGTGCCGACCTGGCCAAAGTCTACCACACCGATCACATCGCCGGGCAGGGCGAAGAAGTTGCCGGGGTGCGGGTCGCCGTGAAAAAAGCCGTCGCTAAAAATCTCCTGCAAAATCAGGTGCATGCTGTTGCGAGCCAGCACCTTGCGGTTGATACCAGCTTTTTCCAGGCCTGCAATATCGTTGATTTTGAGGCCAGTGAGCAATTCACATGTCAGCACTTTGCTGGTGGTGTAATCCCAATACACCGTGGGGATATGCACCAGTTCGCTGCCGACAAAATTAGCCCGAAAACGGTCGGCGTTGCGGCCCTCGCGCCGGTAGTCCAGTTCGCCCCGCACAGTGGCGCTCAATTCCCAGGCCAGTTCCACCAGGTTGTGGGTGCCGCCAAGCACGCCACGATCCTGGGCCAACTCGGCCAGCTCACCAATAATGGCCAGGTCGGTGGTAATGCGCTGCTGAATGTCGGGGCGCTGCACCTTGACCGCCACCCGCTCACCGGTGTGCAGCACAGCGCAATGCACCTGGCCGAGCGAGGCCGCCGCCAGCGGTTCTTCGCAGAACTCGCGAAACAGCTCCTTCACCGGGCGACCCAACTCCGACTCGATGGTCGCAATCGCCACGTTGGCGGGAAACGGCGGCACGGTGTCTTGCAGCTTGTCCAACTCCTGCACCATATCGGGCGGCAGCAGGTCGGGCCTGGTGCTGAGCAACTGGCCAAACTTGATAAAGGTGGGGCCGAGGGCGATGAGCGTTTCCCGCAGGCGCACCGCCACGCCCACCGGGGTTGGCGGCGGCACGCGCAGCACCACCCGGCGTGGCAGCGACAGCAGCGAGGCCAGGCCCAGCTGCTCCACCAGGTAGCCGAAGCCATGGCCCACCAGCACCTGGCTTATCTCACGGTAACGGCCCAGATAACGGGCCTGACGAACAAGTGGCCACATAATCAATTTTCGAGTTACGAGTTACGAGTTACGATTGAACGCAATGCTGAATGCGGCTTCGTCCGTGAAACGTGAAACGTGAAGCGTACTGCATGCAGCATAATTCATAATCCTTAACTTCTGCCAATCTAGAATCTGCAATCTGCAATTTCTCTGCGTCTCTGCATCTCTGCGTCTCTGCGTTTCACTGTTCTCCAAAATCTACAATCCAAAACCCAAAATCCGTAAGAGATGGGGCAGAAACAGGATGCAGCCGACGATGACGGACGCGATGGCGCAGAGCAGGACGGTACCAGCGGCCACGTCTTTGGCGATGCGGGCCAGCGGATGGCGTTCGCTGGTTGCCACATCCACCGCTGCTTCCACCGCCGTGTTCACCCCTTCGGCGGCCAGCACCATGGTGATGGTGATGATCAACACCAGCCATTCCCAGCGTTCCAGCCCCAAGAAAGCCCCCAATGCCACTGCACATGCGCCCACCAGGCAATGCACCTGAGCGTTGCGCTGGGTGCGAAAGAGGTGGCCCAACCCGGCGAAGGCGAACCCAAAGGCCGCGATAAAGGAGCGCATGCTTCGGTTGATCGGGCGCGGCGCAACAGACGGAGGGCGGCGGGGCGGTGGCGGCTCCGGTGGCGTCAGCGTTGGGCGATGGCTCATGCTGCCAATCCAGGCACAAAAAGGTCGTCGTGCCTGGAATTATACACCATCCGGCCCTTCGGCTATAATTGCGGCGGCTCGCTTGTGATTGTTGCCACGAGTTACAAGTTACGAATTACGAGTGATGAGCGACGAGTTAGGAGTTACAAAGGCATTGCTCATCGTTCATCGTTCATCGTTCTGCTGGCTCCAATCATCACTCTCCGGTTGGCTTTCGTACAATCGAACATGTTCAAAGGAACAAAAACAATGCGCATGATTATCGTCCGCCATGGTGAAAGTGAATGGAACCGCATTCATCGTTACCAGGGCCAGATCGACTCACCGTTGTCGGAGTTGGGGTTGCGCCAGGCCGACGCCCTGGGCCAACGGCTCAAAAAAGAGGAAATGAGCCATATCTACACCAGCCCCTTGCAGCGGGCCGCTCTCACGGCCAAAGCGATTGCCGCTTTTCACCCCGGCGTGCCCTACACCGAAGAGGCGGCCTTGCTGGAGATTCACCACGGCGAGTGGCAGGGCAAGTATGCCAACGAAATCGCCGAGGAGTATGGCGAGGGCTTGCAGGAGTGGCGCAAACACCCCACCCGCTCGCAAATGCCCGGCGGCGAGAGTTTTAGCAATATCCTCAAACGCACCCTCGATTTTAAGGAGCGCGTGATTGAACAGCACCCCGACCAGACCCTCGTCGTCAGCACCCACGACGTGGTG
>JALONX010000515.1 GCA_025454695.1 Chloroflexaceae bacterium | reverse complement strand
GTGGCGTGGTGATGCGGGATACGGTATTGTGATGACCGGGTGGCTGTGCTGGAGGACGTACAACGCACACGGTAGCAATGAAAAGCGCCATCCCAGTTGGGATGGCGCTTCGTTGATACAAGAAATCTATCCTAGCGTTCGCCCACCTCAGCCGTAGTGGTCAGCCTGGGGTCGTCGTCTGGCCCGGCGGGCACCGCCACGGCGGCATCGGCGGGCGGGCGGTGGTGGTTCAGGTAGAGCGCCACGGCGCAGACGACAATCACAATCAGGCTGATGAGTTGGGCCACGCGGATGGAACCGGCGCAATCGCCGCCGACGCCATTGAGGCAGAGGCTGTCGGTGCGCAACCCCTCGATCCAGACCCGCCCCAACGAGTAGATGATGCCGTAGAGAAAGAGAATGTCGCCGTCGCGTAGCCAGCGCTTGCCAGTGGGGGCGAGCTTGCCGTAGCGCTGGTCGGCCAGCAGCAGAATAGCCACCCCGGCCAGGTTCCAAAGCGACTCATAGAGAAATGTTGCATGAAAGAGCTGGTCGGGCGGGTAGAGTTGCAGGTTGTTGTAGGGCGGCACGCGGAATTCCGGGTCAATCCGCACGCCGAAGGGCAGCGTGGTCGGCCCGCCGTAGGCCTCCTGGTTGAAGAAGTTGCCCCAGCGCCCCACGGCCTGGGCCAGCAAAAAGCCCGGCATACAGATATCCAACCATTCCCAGAAGGGCAGCTTGTTCCAGCGGGTGTAGATAATGGCCGAGAGCAGCGCCCCAATCCAGACGCCGTGAATGGCCAGGCCGCCAGTGGTGAGGTTCAAGGCACTCCACGGGTTGGCGGCGAAGCGCTCCCACTCAAAGGCGACATAATAGAGCCGCGCCCCGGCAATGCCCATCACCAGGCCCAGCATCAGCTGGTTCCAGACATGGTCTGAGTCTATGCCGCGGGCCGCTGCCCGCCGCCCGGCTAACCATGCTGCCAGCAGGGCACCGGTCATAATCAGCACGCCGTACCAGCGCACCGCCAGGGGAATGCCAAAAAGCTCAGTTCGGATGAGATAGGGGCCAAAAGGTGGGTAGAGTTCCATAGCCTCGTGATAGGTGCTTACTAACATTCACCACAAAGACACAGAGGACACAGAGCGCAAACAATTTTGAAATCTCCGCGCCCTCCGCGTCTCCGCGGTAGAATATGCTTTCTCCGCGCCCTCCGCGCCCTCTGCGCTGAAAAAACTATAGGCTCTGGGCGTAGCCCACGGCGTTGCGGAAGATTGCCAGGCCGTCGCCTTCGGTTCGCCAGGGTTGCCGCGTCCAGCGGGGGTGTTGCTGGGGCAGCACGGCGTTTTCCGGGTGGGGCATCAGCCCCAGCACATTGCCCTGGGCATTGCATAGCCCGGCAATCTGGCCGTGGGAGCCGTTGGGGTTGGCCGGGTACGCTGCCAGGCTACCGTCGGCGGCGACGTAGCGCAAGGCCACATGGCCAGCCTGCTGCAAACGCGACTCGGTCTCCGCATCACCAATCACCAGCCGCCCTTCGCCGTGGGCTACCGGCACCTCAATCGGGCGTTCAATGCCTCTGGTAAAAATGCAGGGGCTAGTGGGATTCGCCGCCAGCTGCACCCAACGGCACTCAAACCGATTCGAGGAGTTATCGGTGAGAGTGACGCGAACCTCGTTCTCGGTTCCCCTCGTCTGCGCGGCTCGTGAGCTTGTCGAACGGCGGGGCAGGCTCGGTTCTTGGTTCTCAGTTCTTCCAGGTAAAATCCCCGCCTTCACCAGCACCTGAAAGCCGTTGCAGATGCCCAGCACGGGCCGTCCGTCGGCAACAAAATCGGCCAACTGTTCGCCCAGACGGTGGATCAAATCTACTGCCAGCAGCTTGCCTGCCCCCATGTGATCGCCATAGGAAAAGCCGCCCGGCACAATCAGCATGGCGTAGTCGCGCAGCTGCACGCCACCCTCGGCCAGCCGATTGACGTGGACTCGCTCGGGCTGACCGCCCGCTAGCTCAACGGCAGCGGCGGCGTCAGCATCACGGTTAATGCCAGGAGCGCGAAGGATAAGAACTCGTGCCATAACTAATTAGAAAAACCGTTTGCAGTTGGCAGTTGGCAGGCTCCAGTTGGCGGTTCTTTGCAAACTGCCAACTGCCAACTGCAATCTACTTTCTTAATTCTCAACACTCAATGCTCAATGCTCCGTTCACTGGCTCCACTGAAACGTCATTTCGACTTCGCCGATTTTGATGCGGTCACCCTGACGCAACCGTTGCGGCACGCGGGCGGGCACGGCCACGCCGTTGAGCTGGGTGCCGTTGGTGCTACCCAGATCTACCAGGCTGTAGAAATCGCCATCGCGCTGGATGGTGGCATGGTTGCGCGAGGCAATTCCCCGGTCATATTCGGCCAGGTCAACCTCGGGGTAGTGGTGCTGGCGTGGGTCACGCCGCCCGATGCGGCAAGGCATCCGTTCTAGTTTGATTTCCCAACTGCCTCGTGGTGAACGGATGGAAAGCCGGGCCACTGGCGGCCCAGCCAAGGGCTTGCCGCATCCAGCGCAGAAGCGGGCACGGGCCTTGTTCACCCGGCCACAGTTTAAGCATGTCACCCCATCGGCAATGGGCAGTGGCACCGGCGCGGCCTGGGTTGGCAACTGGGCCGGGGCTGCTGAAGCACTGCGTCCGGCGGGCGGGATGCCATTGGGCCAGGGCAAGTTATTGGCAGGCGGTTGCTGGCTCTGGCCCCGTGCGGCGGGCGGCAGGTGGGGTGTCGGGCCAGGGGCCGGGTTGTTGGCCGGAATGCTCCAGGGCAGGTTGTTTGCCGCTGGTGCCGTTGCCGGGGCAGGCTGCACAGGGACAGGCTGAGCCGGAACAGCGGGCACAGGTGCAGGCGGGCTGGCAGGCTGGGGTGCAAAGGCTGGCGGTGGTGGCGCGGCCCGCGTCGTCGGGTCAACATAGGGCATGTCAAGGCAGCGCAGCAGGGCCTGCTCCATCGCCGCACATGTGGGAAAGCGCTCATCGCGCTTGATCTGCATGGCCTTGATAATCACCGCCTCGGTGTTTGCATCCACCGATGGATTCAGCTTGCGGATGTAGCCGGGCTGGGGCGTTTGCAGGGGCACCGGGGGCAGGTTGGTCAGCAGGTGCAGCAGCGTCGCTCCCAGGGCGTAGATGTCGGAGCGGGCATCGGTCTGCTCTTTGCCATATTGCTCGGGCGGGGCATAGCCAGCCGACCCCATGGCCACCGTGTCTTTGCTTTTGCCGCGCTTGTGAGTCCGTGCCACGCCAAAGTCAATCAGCTTCAACACGCCTTCTGGCGTCACAATCGCGTTGGAGGGCTTGAGGTCGCGGTAGATGACGGGCGGGTTCTGGCTGTGCAGGTAGTGCAGCACGCGGCAGAGCTGAATGCCATAGCCTAGCACCTGCTGTTCCAGCAGCGGGGCGTTCGCGTCGTGGATGCGGGCTTCTAGCGTCTGGCCGGGCACAAACTCCATTACCAGCACCGGGCGACCCTGGTATTCAAAATAGTCGGCGATGACGGGCAAGTTGGGGTGGCTGAGTTTGCTCAGCAGTTCGGCTTCTTGTGTAAAGAGTTTCCGATTCTCGGCAGCCTCTTCTGGCGGCAGGTCGGTGGCGGGGCGCATCTCCTTCAGCGCCCACAGCGTGTTGTCGCTGGCTCGCCGCGCCCGGTAGACCGCGCCCATGCCGCCACGCCCGACCAGGTTGATGATCGTGTAGCTATCGCGCCTGCCCGGAATGACTTCGTTAGCTGTCCGTGAATCCGCCTGTACCATGAAAATCTTTTATGGCTCTCGCAAAGGCGTAAAGCTTGCAAAGTATAGTGACGGTTCCAAAGCGTAAACGCCTGGGCTTCGAGGGAGTGCCGCCCCACTCCACATCATTACGTCTGTAGTATTTGCAGCCCCCGCTGCAAGATGTTTCGCACCGCACTCACATTCCGATCCAGCACCAGTCCACAGGTGGGACAGGCCTGGACGCGGTCGTTTAACGTCTTCGCCCCACCAGTGTACCACACCGTGAGCATTCCTGCGATGTGTTGCGGGGGTTCACCAGAATCACACGCCACCCATCCTCTGCCGCTTTGACGACGGTCATACTGGTGAACTGACTCCACGCCACATCCATGATGCTCTTGCGCATGCCGCAACTTCGCCCCATTTCCAGTGGCGCAAGGTCTTCAAAGACAATGACCTGATAGGCGTTTACCAGCTTGCGGCTCTGCTGGTGGGCAAAGTCGCTGCGCCAACTGGAAATCCGTGCGTGAATCTTCGCCAGGATGGCCTTCTGTTTCAGTTCTGGGACTGTTTGGCTGCATTCTTCCGTCGCTGTACTCGTTGCAGGTCAGCTTCATCCCGACGGTAGAAACGCGGGTTCGCAATCAGTTGCCCATCTGAGCGCGTAGCAAAGGACGCCAGCCCCATATCCACCCCCATCACGGCCTCGGTTGGCGGCAGTGGATGGGTATCCACCTCGCACGAGAAGCATTCAAACTAGAATTGACCCGTTTTCATGGACATCCGATGGTACACGTGAATCAGCAGGAGGTGCATGATGGGAACATGTAATCAGGTTGTGTCCACGGATGACGTTACGCGGCAAGCCGTGCGTTTGGTCACGGAGCAGGGTCTAGTCGCGCACATGTGGCGCGTGACCTGGGGGTCAGCCCGGCTACGATCGCACGCTGGCTGCGGGCAGCGGCCCTGCCACCCGCAGCGCCCGAGACGGCAACGAACCAGCATGGTGCCGCCGAACTCGCGCGGCTCCGGCGCGAATTGGAGGTCGTGTGCATGGAGCGGGACATCCGAAAACAAGCCTGGGGCAGCCGCGAGAAGCTGCCCCACGAAGCGCGCGGTAGCAGGTTGTGGCCGACCATGCGCGTCAGCATCCCATTACGGTCTTGCGTCGGGTGCTGGAGGTTGTCCGCAGTGGGGAGTACGCCTGGAAACGCGCCCAGTCCAGCGCCCGCACGCAACGCGCTAGCGTGCTGCGCGACCAGATCCCGGTCGTGTTTCCGGCGAGTCGGCAGACCTCTGGCAGACCGCGCGTGCATGCCGCGCTGCGCACTGATGGCGTCC
>JALONX010000027.1 GCA_025454695.1 Chloroflexaceae bacterium | reverse complement strand
GGTCGCGGGGGCCAGCCATTTCGCGCCCCAGGAATGGGTTCTCAGTGCTGTCGCTGGCGAAAAGCAGGCCGAGTTCGTTGCTCATGCCCCAGCGGCCCACCATGCGCCGGGCCAGGCTTGTGGCCCGTTGCAGGTCGTTCTCAGCCCCGGTGGTGATTTCACCAATGGCCACCTGTTCGGCGGCCCGCCCGCCAAGCAACATCCCCAGTTGCGATAGCAGGTACTGCCGCGAGTAGTTGAAGCGGTCACCTTCCGGCAACATCTCGGTGACGCCCAAGGCACGCCCACGGGGGATGATCGTCACCTTGTTCACCGGGTCGGTTTCCGGCAGCAGCCGCGCCACCAGGGCGTGGCCAGCTTCGTGGTAGGCCACCACCGCCCGCTCGTGTTCGTTCATCAAGACGGGCCGCTCGGTGCCCAGCACAATCTTGTCGAGCGCTTCGGTGAAGTGGCGGGCGGCGATGCGCCTGGCCCCATGACGGGCGGCGTGCAGGGCAGCCTCGTTCACCAGGTTAGCCAGGTCGGCTCCGGCGAAACCGGGCGTCTGCCTGGCCAGCGTGGTGGCGTCAACGTCGGTGTCAATCGGCTTGCCGCGCATGTGAATGCGCAACACGGCCTCGCGCCCGCGCACGTCGGGCAGGCCCACCGTCACCTGGCGGTCGAAGCGGCCAGGCCGCAGCAGGGCCGGGTCAAGCACGTCGGGGCGGTTGGTGGCGGCGATGATAATCACGTTGTTGTCGCCCTCAAAGCCGTCCATTTCCACCAGAATCTGGTTGAGGGTCTGTTCGCGCTCGTCGTTGCCGCCGCCGAAGCCAGCGCCGCGCTGCCGCCCAATAGCGTCCAGCTCATCAATAAAGACGATGGCGGGCGAGTTGCGGCGGGCTTGATCAAACAGGTCGCGCACGCGGCTGGCACCCACACCAACGAAGAGTTCGACAAACTCGCTAGCGCTGGTGGTGAAGAAGGGCACGCCCGCCTCGCCAGCAACAGCCTTGGCGAGCAAGGTTTTGCCCGTTCCGGGCGGGCCAATCATCAGCACGCCCTTGGGGATTTTGGCCCCCAGCTGCTTGTAGCGGTCGGGATTCTTGAGAAAATCCACCACCTCCACCAACTCGCGCTTGGCCTCGTCGGAACCGGCCACATCGCCAAACTTCACCGTGGGCCGGTCAAGGGTATGCTCTTTGGCGCGCGAACGACTAAAGTTAAACACGCCTTGCTGGCCGCGCATCTGCTGGCGCATCATAAAGTAGAGCAGAAAGCCGATGAGCAACACTGGCCCGAAAGCCAGCAGCACACCAAACCAGATCGAGGGCGACTCAACGCGGGCGTTAACGGTCACATTCTGCTGCTCAAGCAGCGGCAGGAGCCGTTCGTCGCCGCTGGTGGGAATAGTCGTGTTGAAGCGGCTAAACTCGGTTGGCGTGCTGCCAAACGGAAAACCGGAACTAGGCTGTGCCCCGTCCGGTGGTGCAATCGGCTGCTTGAATTCGCCCTGCACCGCCTGATCGGTCATATTCACCGTCTGGACGTTGCCTGCCCGTACCTGTTCAAGAAACGTCGTGTATGGCAGCGTCACCGAAGCCGGGTCAGGACGAAAGGTAAACAGGTTCCAGACCATCAAAACGAAGAGTAACAACAGCAACCAGCGCACACCCGACGACCAGCGCGGCGGGGTTGAACCACCGGCCTGTGGGCGATTGTTTGAACGTGGCAGCATCTTTCTTTTCCTTTTTTTGTGTGCCGGGTTTGTACCCGAATAACGTGCGTTTCCGGTGCATCTGCTGAACCGGAGGTGAACAACACATGTTTAGTATACTCCAAATTCTCAATAGTCAACAGCCTTAAGGGTTAACACTGAATGAGAATTTTTGAAAGTCTCTAACACTTTGTTTATGTGCCTGGATTACAAAAAATCAGTAATATACATCCCGGTGCTACAAAAAGTCAAGAAATAGTGTAAAGACTTTTTATGCAATACCAACTGACTTAACGGCAAACACGCAGCAACAGATGAGATTGTAGTGCGTTGTACATGGGCAGTGGCCAGGAGCGGCGCGTAAAGAATGATTTCTAGCCGCTGCTGGTTTTTTAAACCGCGTGAGCTGGTGAAACAGTCTTTTGATGACAATGTATACATATTATTAAAATCGACGTTTGAAAAGCCGCCATTGGTTACATCCGTGTGCTATAATGCAAGCCAGCATACCGATGGCACGCCACGACTGCTGGCCCTGGTTCGGTTCATCTTTCTACGACACGCCATGCCAGGTTTTGATTTCGACCAACTAGACTACTACGCTCTGCTCGGCGTTCCGCACACCGCCTCCCCGGATGAGATCAAGCGGGCCTACCGCCAGCAGATCAATCGCTACCACCCCGACCGCTACGTCAGTGCAGCTGCGAGTGAGCAGCAGTATGCTGCCCTCCGTGCCCGCCGCATCAACGAAGCCTACCAGGTGCTGGGGAATGCTGAGTCTCGCTCGGCCTACAACCAGAACCAGCTGGGCCTGACGGCGACGGCAGTGGCTCACCCACCGCCGGAAGCCTGGGCAATGCCACGGGCACCTGAGCCAAGCATCACCTTCCCGATCCATCGCGATCACCAGCACGAACTGTATCGCCAGGCCCGGCAGCAGCTTGACAATGGGCAATATCTCGAAACCATTGTTACCCTGCGTCAGCTGCACCAGCTGAACCCGTTTTACCGCGACACTGCTGCCATGCTGGCCCAGGCCGAGGCGGCGTTGCAACAGGCGCCAAAAGCTAGCGCGGCTCAGGCACCAAAACGCAAAAAATTGCCCGCGATGTTGTATATGCGTGCAGCGGGCGGGGTTGCCGCAGTTGGCCTGGTTCTGGCAATTGCCTGGTTTGGCCAGCCGTTTTTTACCGGGCGCAATGCCGTGGCAAATGCCCCTGAGTTGCCGCTGGTGCAAGCACCTGCCGCTGTAGAACCAACCACTGCGCCACCAACCGCAGCTATTCCCACAGTGCTACAGGCAACCGCTGTGCCACCAACGGCCATCCCCGCCACAGCGGTACCTACTGCCGTGCCGCCCACCGCCGTGCCGCCGACGGCAGTGCCCACAGCGGTGCCGCCAACGCCGGTGCCTACTGCACCTCCGGCCCCAACCGCTGTGCCTGTGCCAGCAGTTGTACCCCTGGAACAGGGCACTTTGCTGCTGGCTGATGATTTTGCTTCGGGCGTTGGCTGGCCCACCGTGAGCGGCGATGGCTGGAGTGTGGGCTACGCGCCTGGTGGCTACCAGATTACTGCCGAGCCGGGGCGGGGTGACATCTGGGGCTTTAGCACCGCGCCCACCGCCAACTTCAGCGTTGGGGTGAATGTGCAGATGCAGGGCGGCAGCGCCGGGTTGATGCTGCGCTATCTGAACGATGATAACTACACCACCTTTATGATCAGCCCGGCGAACGGCAGCTACCGGGTGGAGCGCATGCTGGGCGGGCAACCGGTGCTGCTGGCCGCTGGGGCAAGCCCGGCCATTGTGCCAGGTGGCAACAACCGCCTGGTGGCCGAGCTGCGCGGAGACGAAGTGCGCCTGTTTGTGAATGGCCAGGCCCTGACAACCCTGGTGCCGACTGGTTTGGGCGGTAGCCGCCAGTATGGCATGGTAGCCAATGACCAGGGGCTTTCCACCGTGGCACTGTTCACCAATCTGGCTGTCCGCGCCGTTGAATGACATCTGCTTCATCAGCGACTCATTATGGAGCGCTGCTTTAACACCTCCGTAACATTCCTCTGCTATAATCAACTCAAGTTCTCATGTGTTCCCTTTAGATGTTGCAGTACAAAGGCATCTCCATGGCACTCCGTCGTTTCACCCATCTGCTGCTCCTGTTGATTTTTGGCATAGCAGCGGCGTTGCCGCTTGCCGGGCAGGCCGCACCTTCCGCTTCGGAAACTTATCGCGCTGGCGAAGTGCTGGTGCAACTGCGGCCCGGCTACTCCTTTGGCCCTGGCGCGGCGGTGCAGGCCAGCGCGGGGTATTCCTTCGCGCCGCTGGCGGCCCTGAACCAGCGCCTGCGCACCCTTGGCACGGAGGAGGCCGAACGGCTGGCCCTGGGCAACGGAATCTATCGCTTGCGACTCAGCAGCTCGGCCAGCCCCGCCGCCATCGCCCGCATGCTGGCGGCCAACCCCGCCGTGGCCTATGCCCAGCCCAACTACACCTACCACCTGATGCGCACCCCCAACGACCCGGCTCTGCGCGAGCAGTGGGCACTGCGCAATATTCAGGCCTATGAAGCCTGGGACATTACCACCGGCGGCGGCGTGGTAGTGGCCGTGCTCGACACCGGCGTTGACCGCAACCACCCTGACCTGCAAGGAAAGGTGCTGAACGGCTACAATTCGATTGAAAATAGCGGCAACAGCAGCGATGGCGATGGTCATGGCACAGCCGTTTCAGGCTTGATTGCCGCCAGCAGCGACAACGGCACCGGCATCGCCGGTCTGTGCTGGGGTTGTCAGATTTTGCCTATCAAGGTACTGGACGACCGGGGCCGGGGCGACGACGTAAGCGTGGCACAGGGCATTCGCTGGGCCACCGACAACGGCGCACGGGTGATTAACATGAGCCTCGGCGGCGACGAAGACAGCCAGGTGCTGCGCGACGCCGTGAACTACGCCCTGGGGCGCAACGTGGTAGTGATCGCCTCATCGGGCAACGGGCGGCAGGAAGGCAATACCCCCAACTACCCGGCGGCCTACCCCGGCGTGCTGGCGGTGGGTGCCACCAACAACTCCGACCAGATCACCGGCTTTTCCACTACTGGCGACTATGTGGGCATTTCGGCCCCAGGCGTGGGCTTGTGGACGACGCTGCCGGGCGACCAGTACGGCCCGCCCAACGGGACATCATTTTCTAGCCCCTACGTAGCGGGTGCGGCGGCCCTGGTGCTCACGCTGCGGGGCGACCTGCCCGTGCGCGACGTGGTGTGTGTGCTAGAAGCTAGCGCCGATGACAAGGGCGCACCGGGGAAAGACCCGGAGTATGGCTGGGGGCGGCTCAACGTGGTGAAGGCCCTGCAACTGGCCAGTGGCTACACCGGCTGCCCACTTGGGCAACCAGCCCCGCAGCCCGGCCCCGGCAACGCCCCAGCGGCCTTCGCGCCCATCCCGCCCTTCGCCTCAACGGCAGAGCGGGTCTACTTCCCGGAAACGCAGCATTCGCTGGGCGGTGAATTTAAGCGCTACTGGGAACGCAACGGCGGGCTGCCCATTTTTGGCTTCCCGCTGAGTGAGGAGTTTGTCGAACGGGGCGAGGATGGCCGCGACTACGTGGTGCAATACTTCGAGCGCTTCCGCTTCGAGTTCCATGCCGACAAGGCTCCGCCCTACAATGTGCAACTGGGGCGGCTGGGCGACGCGATTTTGCGGCTCAACAATCGCGATTGGTTCAGCTTCTCCCGCAGCGGGCCGCGCCCTGGCTGTGCTTTTTTTGAAGAAACTGGCCAGGCGGTGTGTGATCGCTTTTTGAGCTACTGGAGCAGCAACGGTCTGGAGATTGACGGACGGCGGGGCAAAACCTTCCAGGAGAGCCTGGCCCTGTTCGGCATGCCCATCTCGCAGCCCGAGGTGCGCGAAGTTGAGCCTGGGGTCTTTGTCGTGGTGCAGTGGTTTGAACGGGCACGCCTCGAAGACCACGGCGACAAGGGGATTCTGCTGGGCCTGCTAAGCAGCGAACTCACCCGCGCCAGGGGTTGGCGCTAACAAAAGGAACGCGGAGCGTTTTTTACCGCAGAGACGCTGAGGACGCAGAGAGATTGTGAGTTCTTCTCTCCGCGTCCTCAGCGTCTCTGCGGTGAACTTGCAGTTCGATTTCCGCAATTCAAAGAATATAGCCACGCTTGCGTGCAATCTCCTCTTTGTGCTTGCGGAAGAGCACGTCGCGCTCGGTGCCCCGCAAATCGCGGCTGTAGGTAGCCAGCACCTGTTCAACTTCGGCGTCAATCGCCTCTTCCTGTTGCAGGTCGGCAATAATAAAATCGTAGATCTCTTTCACCCGTGCCGCCCGCCCCTCACCCGCCCGTGCCCCGCGCTGCTCCTTGTAACTCAACATGCCCCGCTGTTCCAGCTCATCATGCAGGCGTTCGGCCAGGCGGCGCACCTTATTTTCACTGAGACGCATACACTCCTCGTTGTTGGCAAATCCAGGTTATTGTAAATCAGCTAGTTGTTGTTGCACCCAGGCCAGGCGCTCCCGGTTCACCCGGTAACACACCGCCGGGCCATCGCCCTCGGCTTCGAGCAACCCGGCGTCGCGCAGCACCCGCAAGTGTTGCGACAGGGTAGATTGGGCGTGGGGCGCATCGTCGGGCAGGTGTAGCAAAATTTCATTACCAATGCAATTGGGGTGCCGCAAGACATAGTGCATAATCTGCACCCGCACCCACGATCCCAGAGCTTTACACACATCTGCCAGTTCTCGGTCATCGCGCTGTACTCGTGCCGTCGTCATCGTCGGCCTCCTCACATGTGCGGTTGCTAACCTCCCGATGTGCCGTGTGGTCTTACTGTACCCATCCATCGGCCTGCTGTCAAGATTCATTTTGGATTTTAGATTTTAGATTTTGGATTTTGGCGATGAGGGATTGGAGACTAGAGATTGGAGACTGGAGATTGGAGACTGGAGATTGGAGACTGGAGATTGGAGATTGACAGAACAGCAAAGGAAATGAAGGAAATGAAGGAAATGATCCCGAGAGTCAAGTCGTCATTTCCCTTATTTCCCTTATTTCCCTGTTGTTACGCAGTACGCAGCACGTTTCACGTTTCACGTTTCACGCAGTACGCATCAGCTTGCAGTATAATGCCCACCATTATGAACCGACCATTGCTGCGTTCGAGTCTACGTTTTGCCCTTGCCTGCCTGATTCTGACCATTGTTGGGGTTGGCCTGGTGAGTGTGCTGACCTTCATGCAGGGCCAGCGCGACGAAGTGCGCCGCGCCGATGGCCTGCTGCTGGCCTACGCGGCTGCCCCCAGCCCGGCCCTGCTCGATCATCTGGTGGAGCTGTATAAGCGTGGCTATGCGCCAAAAGTGGTGCTGGTGGGCAGCGATATTGCCACTGTGCGCAGTGCCCTGGAGCGCGAGGGGCTTTCTGATGAAGTGGTGCTGGCGATTGAAGGCAGCAGCGATGCCTTGACCAACATGCGCAATGCGGCCAAACTCGCCCGCGAGCAGGGCATGCAAAGTGTGCTGATTGCTGACGACCCAAGTTACATGTTGCTGCAACTCAAAATGGCCCGCGACCTCGACCTGCGGGCCTATGGTTCACCGCCGCCTGACTCTGAAGCCCAACTCGACGATCTACTCCGGCTGAGTTTCAGTTACTGGGGCTACGTGCTGCTGGGACAGGGCTAATCACTTGAGAAGTATGAGTTATGAAGTAAGAGTTATGATTGCCCGCTCTGCGTCTCTGCGTTTAGCTGCCGATTGCGAAAAACACCAGCACCGCCACCAGCCCGCCGAAAACGGAACTGAGCAGATTCACCAGGTCGTTGTTCATCCAGCGCCAGCCCCGCACAAAGGTGTTGGGCCTGCCATCTTTCCCCGCCACCTTTTCGGTTTCTTTCCCGCCAGGGTAGCGGTAGATCGCCTGCACCGTGTCCCCGAGAAAACTGTCAGTCATGGAGCCGAGCAGGCCGCCGAGTAACCCCGCCGGAACGATCCACCAGGGCAATGGGCCGGGCGTGCCGTTTATCATCTGACCCACGGCGTAGAAAAATAGGGTAGCCGCGCCGATGAGCAGGCCGCCCGCCGCTGCTGCACTGGTGCCAAAGAGCGTCACCCCACCAGAGGTACCAGGCTCCACCACCCGGCCCGTCGTCACCAGGCGGGGCCGCTGCGAACTGAGAACGCCCAGTTCGGTGGCCCATGTGTCGGCAGTGACGGTCGCCATCACCCCCACAAACGCCGCCAGCAGCAGGGCTGGCTCGCCCGTGAGTCCAAAGATCAGCGCCAGCGCCGAGCCGATGCCGCCGTTGGCCAGAGCCTGAAAGATGTCGCGCCGCCCGCCCTTGTCAAATTTTTCGGCGGCCCGTTGTTCTTTTAAGCCCTCTTTGTAGTGGGAAAGCACGCTACTGCTGATGAAGAAGGTAATCAGCGCCAGGCCCCAGGGCCAGCCCCCAAAACCAAAGGTGAGCGTGCCAGTGATAATGGCACCCAGCCAACCGCTGGCGGTGAGCGAACGTCGCCAGAAAGCCAGCCCACCAATGGCCGTGCTGAGCAGCAGGCCCAGCAAAATGCGCGTAATATCAATTGTCATACAGGCAGGGTACGTAGCGGCACAACATGGCCGCGCTGGCGCGCCGATGCGCAACACAAAAACGCGGGGAACTGAACAATACAGTTCCCCGCGATTATACCACCAGCGTCAGTTGTTTAGTTCGAGTCAGGCGGCGGCGGCGTGCGCTTGAAAGGAGATGGTGGACATGCGCCTGGCAATAGAGGCCAGCGTACCTTCCAGCTCTTTGGCAATCATGTCAGCCACGGCATCGGTGGGCACAAATTGGGCCATCGGGCCAAGCAGTGGGGTCAGGTTCAACGACATGGTCGCCTGCAGATCAGTGCCGTTGACGGCGGGCACCAGCAGCCAGCGTGTTTCCACCGGCAGGGGCTTGCGTACCTGGAACAAAATTTCCTTCGGCTCAACCCAGCTCAGGTCGCCTTCGCAGCGAATGGTGCCAAAAATGCCGCCAAGGCCCATGTGGGTGATGAGGCGGGCGCTGCTGGCCTGCTGGTCAAGCATTTCAACCTTCTGCACCCGTGGCAGCAAGGTGGTGAGCGTTTTTGGGTCAGAAAGGGCCGCAAAGACCTCTTCGGGGGTTGCGTTTTCGATGTAGCTGCGCCGTGTGACGTTAATCATCGCTCGACTCCTTCGGCTGCTGCCGGAACTGGAAAGAGTGGCCAACGTGGCTCTCTTGTTCCATATCTATGCAGGAATTGTACCGCTGTCGCACAGCTTTGTCAATATCTTTGTAAATATTTTGCACAGCGGGAAACAAACCACGTTTGCCAGACGTAGATGGTCGTTGTGGCTTTTCAACCGGGCATTTGGTGCTTATAATTTATAGGGGTACCAGTTGCGGTTTTCCAAACAGCTTCATTGGTTTGTAAACGACGTTTTCTTGGCTCCCATGATCGGCGTTGTCATGCCGACCGTAGGGAGGAATCGGCATGGTCATGCGCTGAAGACCCCTCCCGCTGGTCGGGGTGACACTGAGCCTGCATGGCAGAAAACGTTCTTTACAAAGCATTCATGTTCACATTACGATGATAAAAACAGAACATTTTGAACAGGTTGAGGTGACATCGGTGGCTGAGTTGCGGGCCTGGCTAGAAGCCAACCACCGTCAGGAAGCCAGCATCTGGCTGGTGACCTACAAAAAGCATACTGGCGCGAAGTATGTTTCCATTGCGCAAGTGCTTGATGAGGTGTTGTGCTTCGGGTGGATTGATGGCATACGCCGTAAGCTCGATGATGACCGCACAATGCAACTGCTGGGGCCGCGCCGCACGCAGCACTGGGCCAGAACATACAAGGAGCGAGTGGCGCGGCTAGAACGGGAAGGCCGCATGCATCCCGCCGGGCTTGCAGCTATTGCGGAAGCAAAACGTCTGGATCTTTGGGATGCTATGGATGATGTAGATGACCTGGTGATACCAGCTGACCTGAGCGAGGCATTGCAACGCTTGCCACCGGCAGCCGAGCATTTCGCAGCGTTTTCCACCTCGTCACGCCGCAATGTGCTGCGCTGGATTAAGCTGGCGAAGACGCCGGAAACACGGGCCAGGCGGATTGAACAAACGGCAACCCTGGCTGCACGCAATGAGAAAGTGCCGCAGATGGGGTGATTGGCAATAGACGATGAATGGAATGCATACATGAAAAAAGCGCATTTGCAACCCTGGATCCAGCTTACAACAACCACACTTCTGGAACATCCCTGGTGTACCATTATGGAAGATCAGGTTACCTTGCCGTCCGGTCAACAGATTGGCTGGTGGCGATTGGCAGGAGCAAGCAATCGTGATAGCGTCTGCGTCATCTGCCTGTCGGCGCATTTTACACCGTCAATCGGCGCTCGCCTTCCCGATGCCACGTCTGCGTAGCGACGGGGCTGGAGCAGCGCGAGGCGACACCAGAACAAAGCGAACTGATAGCGTATGAATGGGTCGATCAAGTGACGTTTCATCGGCGCATTGCAATGGGCGAATTGGAGAATGGCAATTTACTGGCTGCGTGGAGCGTCTTTGCGGCCCAATCGTCTGTTTGATTTTGTTAGCTGGGCCTACCTAGCGGGCATGCTGGCCTGGTACGGGCTACGCCTACGCTTCTTCGATCACTTCTGGTGGCTGGCGCTGCTGAACACCAGCGCGTTATATCTGTTTGTACCGCTGCTGCTGCTGCTGCCGCTGGCCCTGTGGCGGTGCAACTGGCCCCTGGTAGCGGGCCTGGCGCTGCCCTGCGTGCTCTTTGGCGCATGGTTTGGGCCGTTGCTGCTGCCGAAAACTGCGCCCTCCTCTGCTGGTTCCACCATTACCGTGGTGAGCTTTAACCTGTTGTGGTCGAACCAGGATTATGAAAAAGTACGGGCCATGGCCCGGGCCAGCCAGGCCGATGTCATCGGCTTGCAGGAACTGCGCCTGGTTGATACACCGGCCCTCTTCGCCGCCCTCGCCGCCGATTACCCCTATCATGTGCTGCACACTGGCGATTTCTACCACACGGTGGCCCTGGTAAGTCGTTTCCCATTAGAGGAAGTGCGTGTCTTCGCCGCGCCGCCGCTGGAACGGGGACTTGAGGCTACCGTAGTTGTTGGCGGCAGACCAATTGACCTGCTGGTAACGCACCTTGCACCCAACAACATGCCCTTTGAGTGGCCGGGGCAATTCGCCGCCGACACAGGTGAACGCTACCGCACCAGGGCTGCCGAAGTATCCTTCATCCAACACGTAGTGGCGCAACGCACCCGGCCAATAATTATGCTCTGCGATTGCAATTTGAGCGATACGTCGGAGGCATACGCGAGGCTTGCTTCCAGTTTGAACGACAGCTTTCGCATGGTTGGCTGGGGATTGGGGCATACCTTGCTAAACCCGCTGCTGCCCTTCCCGGTGCAAAGAATTGACTACGTGTGGGCGACGAATGAGCTTCAACCGCTTACAGCCTACGTTGGCCCTGCCGCCGGATCTGATCATTTGCCTGTGGTGGCGCGGTTGGGATATGTTCCTGCACCGTAATCGTCACGATCTATCCCTTGTGGTCATCACTCATAGAGACTGTCTGAAAAGACTCTCGCAAAGGCGCAAAGCGCACAAAGGTGTGCAGATGAACGTGCTTGGGCTAGTCCTTTGCGGCTTTGCGGCTTTGCGAGAGCAAAAAAAAGACCTTTTCAGACAGCTTCATAGAGTACTGATCTCCCAGTTGGCTGTGCTATAATCCGAGTCACACAAGTTTGTGCGAAGGAGCCGTATGTCAGGACGGCGTTGGACAGTCAGAGACCGATACGGAAACGAGCTTTACCTCACCGAAGAGCGGTGGGATCACATCATCGAAGAGTTTAATCACCCGGAACTAACAGATTATGAAGATTATGTGCAAGACACGGTGAAAACGGGACGCCGAAAGCAGGATACTTTAAATCCGCAGAAGTATCGTTACAGTAAAGCATATAACGACTTGATTGAATATAACACGCACATCGTTGTCATTGTCCTATTCCGATTTAACGAGGACGACGAGGCCAAGCCCGTCCCCAACAACTATATTGTTACGGCCTTTATGAAGGAGATATAACCGTCGTGAGTGAACCATTGTACACCTATGACGAGGAAAGCGATACACTTTCCATTGCATTTCTTCCTGCCGAGAAAGCCACCGGGTTTGAACTCACCGACCACATTATTTTGCATATCAATAAAACCACTCAACGTCTGGTGAGAATTACTCTTCTTGATTATTCTATCCTTGTGCAACAAACAGAATTTGGGCCGCGTACCTTTCCGCTTACAGGATTGGCAAGCCTCAGCGAGGATATGCGCACGATGATTCTTGATATTCTTCGGCAGAAACCAGTGAATGATATCTTGCATATAGCCGCATACACTCCCCAAAATGCACAAATTATTCCCACTGTTCTGGTGCAATCCGTCCTAACGTCCTCAGAGGCTGCTTGAGCAGCCATATCTTTTGATCTGCAAAACCGTGAAGCACACCAGGGACTCGGATATAATGTGTATCTGTGATCCTTAAGTGTGTTTTGTGCCCCTTCGATAGCCCTCCTTCGGCAAAATCCCTTCGACCAGACCAGGGCGGGCCGGGCAGCTTTGCGAGAGGCTTTTCCGGCGGTACAAAGCTGAAGGATATGAGCTGATGCGCGAACCACCCCCAATTGCTGACGCTAGCATTGCAGCGGCGGTGCAGACTCACTACGGTCTGGCGCTCAATGGCCTTGCCTTTCTGCCGCTTGGCAACGACTCGTCCTCGTATGTCTACCGGGCGGAGGCTGGAGATGGGCGGAACTACCTGCTGAAGCTGCGGGCCAACGGGGGCTTCAGCCTGGTGAGCCTGCTGGTGCCGCGCTTTTTGCATGAACGGGGCGTGCCCCACATGGTTGCGCCGCTGCCCACGGCTGGCCAGGCGCTCTGGGTGCCGCTGGGCGAGTATGCCCTGAGTCTCTTGCCGTGGGTTGAGGGCCGTACCGCTGCCGCCAGCGGCCTTTCGGCGCAGCAGTGGCACGAGCTTGGCGCAACCACGCGGCAGATGCACGAGTGCGTGCCGTCGCCTGAGCTTCAGCGATTGTTACGGCAGGAGACCTTTATTCCGTCGCGTCGCCATGTGCTTAACCAGCTTGAACCGCTCTTCGCAAAGGACGAGCCTGCCGACCCGGTGCAGCATACCTTGGGGCAGTTCTGGCGGGCGCACCAGGCCGAGATTCACACGGTGATTGAGCGGGCCGACCAGCTGGGGGCGCAGCTACGCGGGGAAGGGTTGCCGCTGGTGCTGTGCCACGCCGACCTGCACAGCTGGAATGTGCTGCTCGACACGGCGGGGCAGTGCTGGATTGTGGATTGGGATGAGACGCTGCTGGCCCCGAAAGAGCGCGACCTGATGTTTGTGGTTGGTGGCATTGGCCACGGGCTGGTGCAGCCGCATGAAACGACGAGCTTTCTGGCAGGCTATGGCGAGGCTGCAATCAACCAGCGGGCGCTGCGTTACTACCGCTATGCCTGGGCCGTGCAGGACATGGGAGCCTATGCCGAAGAAGCCCTGTTTATGCCAGACCGGAGCGAGGAAGCCCGCCACGACGCGGTACGGGGCTTTGCTGACCTGTTTGCACCGGGGAATATCGTGGACATTGCCCGCGAGTCCGAATAGTGCTCACAAAAGCGCAAGCATGTACGTCTCACAAAGGTGCAAGGCACCAAGTGTCTCTCGCAAAGGCGCAAAGATCGCTAAGAAATTACTGATGTTTATTCTTTCCGAGCCTTTGCGGGCTTTGCGCCTTTGCGAGAGGCAAGACTCTCTCACCCCTCCATCGGGTAGCGCAGGCCCCACGGTTCGCGGATGGTGTCGAGCGTCCGCATAATCGCCAGCGTTTCGTCGAGCGGCATGGTGGCGCTTTCGGTGCGGCCTTCGCGCAGGCAGCGCATCACCTCGGCAGCCTCGTAGTTGTAGCCATTGCCGGTGAGCGGGACATCGTAGGTTACTTCGGTTTTGCCAGCTGCGGCCACTGTCATGCGGGTGCCGCGCCACCAGGGCGCATGCAGCGTGATGCGGCCCCTGGTGCCGTTGATGGTGGCGACGTGGGGCGTCTGGGTGCGGGTGGCGGCTGAGACAAAGGCGGTGCGCCCGCCGCTGTAGCCCAACAGGGCGGTGCAATATTCGTCTACGCCGGTGCTGCCCAGTTGGGCCGCGCTGGTGATGCGCTCTGGCGGGCCGAAGATCATGCTGGCGAGCGCCACCGGGTAGATGCCTACATCAAGCAGCGCCCCGCCGCCCAGGGCCGGATCGAAGAGGCGGCTGCTGGGGTTAAACGGGGCCGCAAAGCCAAAGTCGGCTTCTAGCATCTGCACCTCGCCGATCACGCCTTCTGCCAGCAGTTCGCGCAGCCGAACGTAGAGCGGCAAAAAGCGCGTCCACATGGCTTCCATCAGAAATAGGTTCCGCTGGCGGGCTACGCCAATCACCGCCGCTGCCTCGCTGGCGTTGATGGTGAACGGCTTTTCGCACAGCACCGCCTTGCCTGCCCCCAGGCAGAGCATGCAGTTGGCGTGGTGCATGGGGTGGGGTGTGCCGATGTAGATCACGTCCACCTCAGGATCATGGGCCAGCGCCTCGTAGCTGCTGTGGATGTTGGCTACCCCAAATTCGCGGGCGAAGGCCTGGGCTGCTTCGGTGGTGCGCGATCCGACGGCAGTGAGCCGAGCGTCGGGCAGGGCTTGCAAACCCCTGGCAAACTGGCGAGCAATATTGCCCGTGCTGAGAATGCCCCAACGAATTGGTGTCATACGTTCGCTCCTTTTGCTCTCACAAAGGCACACAGGGGTCGCCACTTTTTTAGCTCTCGCAAAGCCTGCCCTGAGCTTGTCGAAGGGGCGCAAAGGCGCAAAGGGGACGCAGGTGTAGGATCATCTGCGTGCCGGTATGGCTGGTGCCCCAGGGTCGCCACTTTTGTAGCTCTCGCAAAGCCTGCCCTGAGCTTGTCGAAGGGGCGCAAAAGCACACGCAACATACGTTGTGTGTCGTCCTGCTTCTCCTGCATTGAACATCGCTGTCACCCCGAGCGAAGCGAGGGGTCTTCAATGCCATGCCATGCAGATTCCTCCCTGCCGTCGGAATGACATTGAACGATGAAGTGGACAACGAAACCGTATTTTTCTGCATTCCTTTGCGCGTTTTGCGCCCCTTCGACCAGCCCTTCGACCCTTCGGCTCCGCGGTTCGTGAGCTTGACGAACGGCAGGGCAGGCAAGCTCCCCTTCGTCAGGCTCAGGAGCCGGGGAGCCTCAGGGCAGGCTTTGCGAGAGCTTTTTCAGCCATGTGAGTGGCGTCGCTCCAGCCGCATGCGCATGCCGTGTTTGGGCCGCAGGGTGATGGAGGGTTGCAGCGTGACGGGATGACCCGGCACAAGGTGCAGCCGCCAGCGCCGGGCCAGCGTGGCCAGCACCAGCACCATTTCCATCAGGGCGAACTGCTCGCCAATGCACTGGCGCGGGCCGCCGCCAAACGGAAAGTAGCTATATTTGTGCCGTCGCGAGCGGGCTTCCGGCAGCCAGCGCAATGGGTCGAAACGGTAGGGATCGGGGAAAAAGCGCGGGTCGTGCTGCACTTGCCACTGGCTCATCAGCACGGTGGTGTTGGCCGGAATGCGGTAGCCGCCCGCCGTGAAGTCGTTCAGCGCCCGCCGCCCAATAATCCAGGCTGGCGGGTAGAGCCGCATCGACTCGTGGATGACCATGTCGGTGTAGTGGAGCTGCGGCAGATCGTCCATTGTCGGCAGGCGCTTGCCCAGCACCGCGTCAAGCTCGGCATAGAGCTGCTGAGCCACGGTGGGGTTTTGTGAGAGCAGGTAGAACGTCCAGGTCAGGGCATTGGCGGTGGTTTCGTGGCCAGCGAGAAAGATGGTGAGGGCTTCGTCGCGCACCTGCTGGTCGGTCATGCCTGAGCCGTCGCCCTCGGCATCGTGGGCCTGCAACAGCATTGAAAGCAGGTCGCCTCGGTCGTCGCCACTGGCTCGGTGTTCGTCAATCATGCGGTAGATAATCGCATCAAGGCGATTGCGAGTCTGGGCCAGGCGGGCGTTCTGCTGGATGCCCACCTGCTCGGCCAAAATCATCAGCAGGCGGTTGCTGTCGGAAAAGAGCGCGATTGCGTCGTTCAAGGCCGCGCCCACCTCGCTCGCCTCGCCCTCCACATCGCTGTCGAAAAGCGTTTTGCCCACAATCGCCAGGGTCAGAGCCATCATCTCCTCGGCGATGTCGCGGGTGTCGCCGGGCTGCCAGCGGCTGGCATGGCGTTCGGCGTAGGCCACCATGGTGTTGGCATAGCCCGCAATGCGCTGGCGGTGAAAAGCGGGCTGGGCCAGGCGGCGCTGCCGTCGCCAGAAGTCGCCCTCGCTGGTGAGCAAGCCTTCGCCCAGCAGCCGTTTGGCCCGGGCCAGGCCCACGCCCTTCACAAAGTTGCGGTTGTTGGTCACCAGCACATCGCGAATGTCCTCCGGGTTGCTCAGCAGGGCAAAGGGCTGCGGGCCAAGCTGGTAGGCCGCCACGTCGCCGTAGGTGCGGGCCATGGCCATCGTAAAGCCAATCGGGTCGCGGTTGAAGGCAAACAGGCGCGGCCAGGCCAGGCGCGGCGAGGGGCCGGGCGGGGTGGCGGTGGCAGCAAGGGTTGCGGTTGTCATCGGTCTATGCTTTCGTTCATTTCAAGTGGCATCAAGGTGTAGCCACATGATACCACCTAACGTGATGAAGATTGCATTCTGTTGCACCAATTCAGTGGAAACATGCCCCGGTGGGGCGTCGCTACCGTGAAGTTCGCAAGCCATGCCTGCACCTGCGGCAGCATGGCTGCCAAACTGGAGCCATTCGTCAAACTGTACACCTGTTCAGACCAGGATACCAGTTGCTCCGGTCTCCCGTCGCCGGTCTCCGGTCACATTTCACCCTTTGGCCACTGGCACATTAAGGCAAGTGCGGTATACTTAGCCCCAACATTTCCCGCAAACTGCATCCTGGAGGCTCCTATGGCTGACACCGCTGTCCGCGCCGCTGCCGCTGAACCGGCCCCGAACCGCCTGCCCGTGAGCACCAAGCTGGCCTTTGGCGCGGGCGATCTTGGCCCGGGCATGGCTGCCATCATCATCGGCTTTTTTCAGGCCCTGTTTCTCACCACCGTTGCCGGAATCAGCCCCGGTGCCGCCGGGCTGATCGTGCTGATTGGCCGCGTCTGGGACGCGATCACCGACCCGTTTATGGGCGCAATCAGTGACCGCACCGTGTCGCGCTGGGGGCGGCGGCGGGTGTTTATGCTGTTTGGGGCCATTCCCTTTGGTCTGATCTACTTTTCCATGTGGGTGGTGCCGCCGTTTGGCGAAACAGGGCTGTTTTTCTACTACCTGGTATTTATTCTGCTTTTCAACACCAGCTTCACCATTGTGAATGTGCCCTACTCCTCAATGACGGCGGAACTCACCAGCGACTACGACGAACGTACCGCGCTAAACTCGTTTCGTTTCGCCTTCAGCATCGGCGGGAGCCTGGTGGCGGGCATTATTCACGGCATGCTGATCACGCGCTTCTGCGCCGATGCTACCGCCTGCACCCCGGCGGAGTCGCAGCCGGGCTACCTGCTTTCGGCGGCAATTTTCGGTGTCGTCATCGCCCTGCCCTTCTTCTGGTGCGTGGCGGGCACCCGCGAGCGCTACCAGCCCGATGCCTCGCGGGCAAAGCAGGGCCTGGGGGCGCTACTGGGCGAAGTTTCGCGTGAAATTCTGGGCCAGATGCGGGTAGCGCTCAGCAACCGCCCCTTTTTGTTTGTGGTAGGGATTTACCTCTGCTCGTGGATGGCGCTCCAGGTGACGCAGAATGTGATCGGGTTCTATCTCACCTTCTACCTTCAGCGGGCCGACATGTTCCCGATTGTGCTGCTGGCGGTGCAGGGGTCGGCGCTGATTTTCCTGTTTGTGTGGGGCGCAATCAGCCGCCGCATTGGCAAAAAAGCGGTCTACTACTACGGCATGAGCTTCTGGGTACTGGTGCAGGCGGGGCTGTTTTTCCTGCCGTCTGATCAGATTATGCTGGCGGTGGTGCTGGCGTTTCTGGCCGGTGTGGGCATTGCCACCGCCTACCTGGTACCCTGGAGCATGCTCCCCGACGTGACTGATCTGGACGAATTGGAAACCGGTCAACGTCGTGAAGGTATTTTTTATGGGGTGATGACGCTCATACAGAAGACATGTGTGGGGCTAGGCATTGGCTTCACGCTCCAGGTGTTGCAGTGGTATGGTTTCGATGGCCAGCTGCTGCCGGGCCAGCAACCTGAGTCGGCCCTGCTGGCCCTGCGCTGGATGGTCGGCCCGGTGCCCACGGTCATCCTGATTGTTGGCATGCTGCTGGTGTTTCTCTACCCAATTACCAGGGAGAAACACGCCGAGATTTTGCGGCAGCTGGAGGCGCGGCGGGGGGAGGGGTGAAACGTACTGCGTACTGCGTACTGCGTAAAACGTAATCGGTAGTGCGCAAGCCATAATGTGATAGCGGTTGGAACAGGTGAAAAATCGCGCTTCACATATTGCTGTCTTCTCGTCCTCCGTGTCCTTCGTGTCCTCTGTGGTAAAACTGCTGGCTAGCGGCTGCGCACCACGCCCACGCGGGCGCACCATGTAGCCACCGGGCAGCTAGAGCAGCGGGGCGAGGTGGGGTGGCAAATGTTCTGGCCTAACGTCACCAGCAAGCTATTGATTGGAATCCAGTAAGGGGCGGGCAGCTTTGCCCGCAGGGCCAGTTCGGTCTCGTCGGGGGTTTTGGTTTGCACATAGCCCCAGCGGTTGCAAATGCGATGCACGTGAATATCTACGCAGATACCGGGCAGGCCAAAACCCGCCGTTAGCACCAGGTTGGCGGTTTTGCGCCCCACCCCCGGCAGCGCCAGCAGTGCGTCCAGGGTGTTGGGCACTGCACCGTCATAGTTTGTCAGTAGCACTTCGCAAATCTGGCGGATGGCGCGGGCTTTGTTGCGGTAGAACCCCACCGGGTAGATCAATTCGGCGATCTGCTCCTCGCTGAGTTCGCGCATGGTGGCGGGCGTATCGGCCACGGCGAAGAGGCGCGGCGCAACCACCGCCGTCAGCGTGTCTTTGGTACGCAGGCTCAGAATGGTGGCGATGAGGATACGAAACGGGGTTTGCCCCTCGCCGCCCATCTGGTCAATCAAGGGTTGGGCATAGTGGGGCATCTGCTCTTGCAAGGTGGTCATTACCGCATCGAGTACAAATTCAGCCATGGCCGGGTCTGCTCCTCTGGTTACAATCTGGTCAAAAGGCTGTGCTATGATACACTAGGAGATAGCTGGTTAGTGGAGCGATGACGTGGCGACGATTTTGTTGGTGGAAGATAACGAAATGAACCGCGATATGCTGTCGCGGCGGCTGATTCGGGCTGGTTTTCAGGTTACAATTGCGACAGATGGCAAACAAAGCATTGATGTGGCAGAGACAACCCTGCCAGATCTCATTCTAATGGACATGAGTTTGCCGCTGATGGACGGATGGGAAGCGGTGCAACACTTGCGCAACCGGGATGCTACCCGCACCATTCCGATAATTGCTCTGACCGCCCACGCCATGGCTGAAGACCGTGAGCGCTGCCTGGCGGTTGGCTGCAACGATTACGAAACCAAGCCGATTACCTGGCCGCGCCTGCTGGAAAAGATGGAGCGCCTGTTGAGCGCACACGCACCCTGATCGGTTGCAACACGCATACCAAGAGCAACGGTCAGGGCTGGCGTGCCAACGATGAGGGCTTACTGGTTCGTTCAACACGGGGTATATCTGCACGCCACGTTCATGCACCACTTTCATCGGTTGCCCTACCAGCAGAAATTTCTCCTCATCAGCCTGCTGTTTATGCTGCCATTGGCAGTGACGCTGTTTTTCCTCACCAAAGAACAGAACGACCGCATAAATAATGCCGAGTTAGAAGTAGATGGCACGCTCTATCTACGCTCGCTTCAGGTTGTTTTCCAGAAAGTCACACAGCATGGGTATGAGGCACAGCATTACCAGAATACGGGGGCCGCGCAAGACTTGCAGCAGGTGGTTCTGCGGCAGCGAGAGATTGAGCAGCACCTGAACATGCTGGCGCAGGTTGAACTACGCTACGGCGACCTTTCAACTTTTCCCGACGAGGTCGCAACTATTCAAAGCCATTGGATCAGGCTCAAGCAGGCTGCACTGCGGGGCAACGCTGAGATTGAGCCGGCCCAAGAGGCATTGATTGATGCATTGTTAGCGTTGATTGCCCGGGTTGGCGATGAATCGACTCTCATACTTGACCCGGAGCTTTCGAGCTACTACCTGATGGATGCATTGGTATTTTCGCTGCCTGCATCCCAGCATCATTTGTTGCAGGTGCGCGTGCTAGCCGAACGCCTGGCAAGCACAGGTGACCAGACAGCTGAAGAAGAGCGTGAACTGGAGTTCTCGATCAGTGTGCTTGACGCGAACTTGCGTGAGGTGCAGCAGAGCCTCGCGTTTGCGATTGAGAACGACTCGGAGGGTGTTTTGCAGAAGGAGTTTTATCACAGTCTGCAAGACTACAGCGATGCTGTTGAACAGTTGCTTCGGCTTGCCTACACGCAGCTGCTTGACCAGGAAAACATAACGCTTGACCCGGTAATCGTTGCCGCACTGGGTCAGAAAATAGCTGATAGTGGTGCTGTACTGTATGACGACCTTTCGTTCGATCTAGAGCGACTGCTCGAAGACCGTATCACTCGTCTCTCAAATAACCAACGCTTTACGGCAAGCTTTGTATTAGCCTGTGTGGCGCTGGCCTATAGTGTAAGTCTCTACCTGACACGCCGCATCAGCCAACCGCTGGCCGAACTGGTGCAGGCTACCACTAGCCTGGCGAAGGGCGACATGCATGCTCGCGTTGCTGTGCATGATGAAAGCGAGATCGGGCGGGTGGGGGCGGCTTTTAATGTAATGGCGCAGGAAATTCAGGCCACCCGGGACGCGCTTGAGTTGCGCGTGCGCGAACGGACTCACGCGCTGAGCGAGGCGACCGCCCGGGCCGAAGAAGCACGGGGCCTGGCGGAAGCAGCCAACCGGGCTAAAAGCACCTTTCTGGCCAACATGAGCCACGAACTACGCACACCACTCAATGCGATTATTGGCTATAGCGAGTTGCTGCAAGAAGAAGCTCATGATCTGGGCTACCAACAGGCCCTGCCCGATCTGCACAAAATCCACACCGCAGGTCGCCATTTGCTGGTTCTGATTGACGATATTCTCGATCTTTCCAAGATCGAAGCGGGCAAAATGGAGTTGCTGCCAGACTTCCTTGATGTCACGTCCCTGGTGAGAGATACCGTGGCCACCGCTGCTCCGCTGATGGAGCGGAACCGCAACCAGTTTACATGGCACTGCCCGCCCGATGTGGGCTGGCTCTATGCCGACCAGATGCGGCTACGGCAGGCACTGCTGAACTTGCTGAGCAACGCGGCGAAGTTTACCGAACAGGGCCAGGTGAGTCTAACCGTGGAACGAATCAGCCGTGAGTCTCGCCCGTGGGTGGCATTCCATGTGCGCGACAGCGGCATTGGCATGGACGCTGCGCAACTCAGCCAGCTCTTTCGTGAATTTACCCAGGTGGATGCCTCGCCTAGCCGCCGCTATGGGGGCACCGGCCTGGGCCTGGCCCTGTCGCAGCTGCTGTGCCAGCTGATGAGCGGCGAAATTATGGTGGAGAGTTCGCCCGGCGTCGGTTCAACCTTCACTATTCTGCTGCCTGCCGACCGTGAACCGACCAGCCCGTTGCACCACACGCCCAATAGGTGAGAACCTGCACCAACCACCAACGTGCCGCCCAGGGCGCGGCTGGTGTAAGAGGTGATTGACGAGTGACGCTTGTCAGACCGAAGACCCTTTGATGCCTCAGGGCAGGCGGGAGACCGGAGACCGGGGCCGGACGATTGGCGAGTGACGAGTGACGAGTGGCGAGTGACAAGTGACGAGTGACGAGTGACGAGTGCCTGGTTTACGGATTACGCAGTATGCAGTACGCAGTAGGGGGATGTGCTAGTTAAAATCGTAGATGGCTGTGGAACGCGGTAGTTAAAAAACGGACGTGTTGGGCTGTTTTCCGCGTACCGTATGCCAATCAGTTGCATAATCAACTAGCACATTGCCCCACAGTATGCAGTACGCAGTATGCAGTATGCAGTATGCAGTGTGCAGTATGCAGTATGCAGTACGCAGTACGTTTCACGTTTCACGCTTCACGCAACTACCGCTCCATCGGCACAATGCCCCGTTGCAGTGCCACGGCCACCGCCTCGGCCCGGCTCTGCACCCGCAGCTTCTCGAAGATGCGGCTGAGGTGGGTTTTGATGGTGTTTTCTGAGAGATGTAGCTGGGCGGCGATGGCTTTGTTGCTGGCCCCGGCAACCAGCAGCCGCAGCACCTCTAGCTCCCGCGCCGAGAGTTCGTCCATATCGTCGGGGCGGGCCACCCGTTCCAGCAAGCGGGCGGCCACCCCTGGTTCCAGGGCGGCCCGGCCTTGCATCAGCCCACGCACCGCCCGCACCAGGTCTTCCGGCGGCGTGTCCTTCAGCAGGTAGCCCTGGGCACCCGCCGTCAGCGCCGAGCCAATGTACTCATCGGTGTCATACGTCGTCAGCACCAGGAAACGCACCTGTGGCGCTTGCGGGCGCACCTGCCGCATGATGTCCACCCCGCTCAGCCCCGGCAGCCGCAGGTCGAGCAGCACCACGTCGGGCAGCTGTTCGAGAATCAGGCGGGCTGCCTCCATCCCGTCAGCTGCTTCACCCACCAGTTCAATCCCTGGCTCGTAGCGCAGCATGGAAACGAGGCCGTGGCGCACCACGGGGTGGTCATCTACAACCAGGATACGGATTGGAACACTATTCATGGGTTTTCTCAAGGGCGATGGAGGCAGAAACGGTGGGCAAAATCGTGTTTCACCCACAGCTTCACCATGTACCTCACACGCGGACTGATGGAGTTTTACTTTTTAATCCAGACACGTCGCGCCGCAGTAGCCACCGAATGAATTCGGCGTCTGGAAGCTACAAACACGCTCAAGCGTGTTGCACCAGAGATGTCCGCCTTATTTTGTAAAGACTCATAAGTCCGCACTACCATCCGTTACACCACGCGGACTAATGAAGATTAAAATTTAAATCTGGTATAGCCCGCGTAGGCGGGCTTCGCACATGAGAGCCGCGCCCTTTAGGGCTACGGCATGCGCGTATACCCGATGTATTCCTTAAAACTCATAAGTCCGCGCTACCGTCCGCACTACCATTCGTGCTAGCATCCGTTTTTCTACAAATCGCGTAGGGCGGGGATGATCTCGCGCTTAAACGTTTCCAACGGCGTCAGCTCATGCACGTTCGGCAGGCCAAAGATGACATGTTGCACGCCGATGGCTGCCAGGTTTTTGCAGTGTGCAACCACATCGCTGGCGCTCATTGCGCCGGGGGCGAGCATGGCTACATCCAGCACGGTTTTCTCAATCGTGTTGTAGTCGCGGCCAAGCCGTTCGCAGTGGCCTTTCAGCACATCGAATTTGGCCTGGAGTGCCTCAGCCCCGGCACGGGCGAAGAGGTTACATGCGTCGCCGTACTGGGCCACCATGCGCAGGGTCTTCTGCTCGCCCTGCCCGCCGATGAGAATAGGCGGGTGCGGCTGGGAGAGCGGTTGCGGGTGATTCATCGGTTCGGCCAGCTGGAAGTGCTTGCCTTCATAGGGCGTAGCATCGTCGCGCCACATCTGGTGGGCCAGCTGAAGGGTCTCTTCTAGCTGCTCGAAGCGCTCGCTGGTGCTGGGGAAAGGCACGCCCAGCCCCCGCGACTCCTGTTCAAACCAGCCCGCGCCGATGCCCAGGTAGGCCCGCCCGCCCGACAGCACATCCAGCGCTGTGACGGTTTTGAGCAAAATACCGGGGTGGCGGTAGTGAACGCCCGTTACCAGGGTGCCCAGGCGCACCCGTTGGGTCACGCCCGCCAGGTAATTTAGGGCAGCATAACCTTCCAGCATGGGGTCGCTGGCCTGGCCGATCATGGCGATCTGGAAGAAGTGATCCATTACCCAGAGGCTGTCGAACCCGGCTTCGTCGGCGGTCTGGCCGATGGCCTTGAAGGTGTTGCCGATTGTGTTTGTTCCACCCGGCCAGTTGAAAGCCGAGACTTGCAGGCCAACTCTCATGTCATCCTCCTTATTGTCTACAAGGGATCGAAGCCGTTACATGTGCCCCCTCGTTATTCGTTAGTTCGAGCACGCCGCCAAGGGCCGCCAGCCGTTCGCGCATGCCCAGAATGCCAAAGCCACCCCAGGGGCCAGGTGTTGGCGGGCGCTCCAGCACCTCCGGCGGGAAGCCAGGGCCGTCGTCGTGGATGTGGAGCTGCACAGCGGCGGGCGTGTAGTTCAGGCCCATTTCCACACGGCTGGCGGGCGAATGTTTAGCGGCGTTGACCAGGGCCTCCTGGGCCACCCGCAGCAGCGCCGACTCGGCACCGGGGCTGAGGGGCCAGGGGTCGCCGGTCTGGTTGAAGGCCACCTGAAGATCGGGCCGGGGCGGGCGGGCGGCCAGGCCGCGCAGGGCATCGGCCAGGTCGCCCCGTTCCAGGTCGGCCACGCGCAGGTTCCAGACCGAGCGGCGGGCCTCAGCCAGGCTCTCGCGGGCCATGCGCCGGGCCAGATCCATGTGTTCGCGGGCTTCGCCAGGAGCCACGGCCATAGCTTGTTGGGCCGCGCCAATCTGCACCACAATGCCGGTGAGTCCCTGGGCCAGCGTGTCGTGGATGTCGCGGGCCAGGCGGGCACGCTCTTCTAGCGTGGCAGCGTCACGCTCCTGGGTGAGCAGAAGCGCGGTTTGTTCTTCCACCCGTCGCTCCAGACTGGCGCTGA
The DNA here is from genome assembly GCA_025454695.1 of Chloroflexaceae bacterium. GTDB lineage: Bacteria > Chloroflexota > Chloroflexia > Chloroflexales > Chloroflexaceae > JALONX01. Next base: position 3,242 of record JALONX010000027.1, on the reverse strand, counting down.
GTTCGGCTAGCTCTTGCGCCTGGGCGCGGCTCTGGGCTAGTGCCCGTTGCAGCCCGCCCGCCAGCAGCGAGGTGAGAAAGGCCACCACCCAGAACAGACTGATCCAGAAAGCGGTTGAAAAGACCGGACGGTAATCAATTATCAGAAGATATTCCGCAATAAAGGGGGGCGTTTCAGGAGGTTGTAATAATAACCCTTGCCGCTCAAGCCAGAACATCGTCATCACCAGCACCGTGGCCAGGGCTGCCAGACTGATGCTGGCTACATCGTCAATCAATAGCCCGGCCACACAGATCGGCACCACCAGCAGGGCCACGGTGATGTTCTGCACGCCGCCTCGAAGCATGGACAGGGTGGTCACCAGTGTCCAGATGCCAATCAATACCAGGGCCGAAATGGTGGGGCGGCGCAAGCGGGCCAGGATGACGAGGGCACTAATAAAAATAGTTACCAGGATTAGCGGCAGCAGCGGCGGCAGGATGCGGGGGAATGGGCCTGCCTCTGGTGGCGGCTCTGGTACTCTGCCAGTAAACAGCCATAACAACAAAAACGTCGCAGCCACAACCCCAAATGGAATGAGCAACGTTGGTAAGACACGCAACAGTAGTTGGCTGCGGCGCTGCACATCATCAAGGTGTAATGGTTCGGTTTTACGCTTAAAGAGGTTGCGCATAGGTGTATTGTAGCACGGCAAGGAATTACGAGTTATGAGTTACGAGTTACGAGTTACGAGTTGCGAGTTGCGAGTTACCAGCGCGGCTTGTATCAGGCAGCGCTCAGCGCTCATCGTTCAGCGCTCAGCGCTCATCGTTCAGTGTTCATTCTATCCCCCTGGTTCCCGTCCATCCTCACCCATCTGGGTGAATGCTTCGTCACCCAAAGTAATCAAGCACAATCACCTGCGTTGCTGATGATTGTGGTGTGCCACATCGCTACACTGTGGGCAGTATACGGAACATTATCGAGCGGGAAATAAAGGAAATGAAGGCAATGCCTTCCGTTGCTCAGAACAATGCCCTTCATTGCTCTCATTTCCTTCGTGTCCCGTAATCTGCAATCCACAATCTGCAATCTGCAATCAACACGGAGTAACGTAATGACAACAACAACTAAAAGCCCACGTCGGGGACGCTGGATCGCCGCCGGGGTCGTCGTGATTATCGTCGCCATCGTGGTGGCGCTGGTGCTTAGCATGATGCAAGGCGGCACCGCCAGCGGCGCGTCCACAACGAGCACCACCAGCGTCACGCGGGGGGGCCTGGTGGCCAGCGTAAGCGGCAGCGGTAGCATCGCCGCCGACCAGAGCCTCAACCTTAGTTTTAAGACCAGCGGCACCGTGACTGAGGTGCTTGTGGAGGAAGGCAACTTGGTAAAGGCTGGCCAGGCGCTGGCCAAAATTGACGATCGCGACTTGCAGCTGCAAGTAGCCATTGCTCAGACCAGTGTGGAAACGGCCCAGGCCCGCCTGAAGCAGGCCCAGGAGGGCAACTCGAAGCCGGAGGATATTGCTGCCGCCCGTGCCAGCCTGGCCAATGCCCAGGCCCAATATACCCGCACCCGCACCGGCAACATCACTGCTGCCGACATTGCCAGCGCCGAGGCCCAGCTCCGTTCGGCTCAGGCCAAACTAAATGACCTGAAAGCTGGTGCCAAGCCGGAGCAGGTTTCTTCCGCTCAGGCCAAACTGGAGCAGGCCCTGGCGAACCTGGAATCGCAGCGCAACAGTCTGTCTACCGCCAAAACCCGCGCTGAGTCGCAGTTGGAGCAGGCCGCAAACACCTTGCGCGACCGCCAGGCCGACTACAGCCGCATCTACTGGGAGAACAAGGAACTAGCAGACCGGCTGGCCAGGTTTGGCCAGGAACTGCCCCAGTCGAACATTGACAACGAAGCTGCCGCCCTGCGGGCCGTGCAGAGCGCCGAGGAGAGCTTGCAGCAGTCGCAACTGGCCTTCGACCAGGCCAAACAGGCCGAAATCACCGGCCTGGCCTCCGCCGAGTCGCAGGTGCGTGATGCGCAGGAGCAGCTGCGGGTGACGCAGCAGGGTGCCACTGAGGTCGAGATTATTCAGGCCCAGGCTACGGTTGACCAGGCCGCCGCCAGTTTGCAGAAGTTGCGCCAGGGCGGCACCCAGGCCGACATCGCCGCTGCCGGGGCCACCATTGCCCAGGCCCAGGCCAACCTGGACAAGCTCACCGCGCCAGCCACCGCCACCGACCTGGAAATTCAGCAGGCCAGCCTGGCCCAGGCCCAGCAGCAGCTGGAGCAGGCCAAACTCCAACTCGACAACGCCACCCTGAAAGCGCCCTTCGATGGCATCGTTAGCACGGTTTCGATTGTGCCGGGCAGCGCCGTGAGCAACGCGGTTGCGGCCATTGTGCTGATTGACCGCAGCCCGCTTCATGTGGATCTGCGCCTGAGCGAGAACGACGTGGCCCGCGTGCAACAGAACCAGGAAGTCGCGCTCACCGTGGACGCACTGCGGGGCTGGCAGACGACCGGCCAGGTGAACTACATCGCCCCCGCTGCTGAGACCAGCAATGGCGTGGTCACCTACCGCGTCCGCGTCACCTTCCCCGATGTTGATGAAACGGTGAAGGTGGGTATGACGGCGAACCTGGACATTGTGACCGCTCGCAAAGACAACGTGCTGCTGGTGCCCAACAGTGCCCTGCTGCCCAAGGGCACAGGCCGGGTGGTGCAGGTGCCCAATGGCGAAGATGGTGTGCGTGAAGTTGAAGTCGAAATTGGTCTCAGCTCCTCTGATGGTAAATCCGATAGATGATGTACCTTTCGTGTGGAACACAGACGCTAGTCTTTATGAACTCGGGTGTGTGCTTCAATAGGAACAAAATGGAGTCTTGTGAGTCATAACGTACGCAAGCAGGACATTGAGTCCGACAGAAAGAAACTACTGTACAACGAGACGTGAATTACTTGCGATAATTCATGGACTGGATGATGCCAAAGTGCATTTACGGTTTGTTTCTCTCATTTTTCGCAATACGAATGATATTAACGATTGATTGACTGGTTGACTGCCTGTTCGACAAAAACTCGATGATGATGCGGTCGATCATTTATCTGTCTGATGCCACTCGATTTACATTTCCCTATTTTCTGTCACAGACGTTAGTCGTTTATTAGTCGGTAGTGCAACAGCACAACGTCGTCAGCACGAAGAATCAGCTAAAACTGCAGGTGAAAGCATCAAGAGGAAGAAAGCAAATCACACGCAGGAA
>JALONX010000514.1 GCA_025454695.1 Chloroflexaceae bacterium | reverse complement strand
ACATGTATGGCAACCTGAAGATGTACCAGGGGCCAGTGGTGTTTAACGAATATGCCGCCGGGTTGCGTGACATTGGCCACCCCGTGTTTGGCTATGAACACCTGCTCTGGGTGGCGCGGCTGGTGTTGCTCGGCTCGGTGGTGCTGCACATCTGGGCCGCAACCTCGCTCACTATGCAGAGCCGCCAGAGTACGCTGGCGACTGGTGTGAGTGCGACAACCCGCTATGGCAAGCAGAAAACCTTGCAGGCAACCTATGCTTCACGCACCATGCGCTGGGGCGGCATTATCATTTTTCTTTTCATTATTTTCCACATTCTGCACCTCACCTTTGGGGTGGTAGGCTACGTGCAGGGGCAATTTGTGCATCCCCACAATGGCGAATACCAGGTCTACAACAACGTGGTGTATGGCTTTATGAATCCGTTCGTGTCAGGCTTCTACATTCTGACGATGTTGTTTCTGGGCCTGCATCTTTACCACGGCGTGTGGAGCATGTTCCAGACTCTTGGCCTCAATTCGGCCCGCACCAACAGCCTCTTCCGTGGCATTGCTATTCTGGTGACGCTGGTGGTGGTGGTGGGCAATATTTCATTTCCATTGGCGGTAATGGCTGGTTTTGTACCTCTTGCGTAACACAGGTGACGTATGACTGTTGAAACACAACCAAAAACTGGCGTGCGCCCAACGACTGAATATCGGGTCTCGCTCGACTCGAAAACGCCTGCTGGCCCGATTGAGCAGCGTTGGGATAAGCACAAATTCGACATGAAGCTGGTGAACCCGGCCAATCGCCGCAAATACACCGTGATTGTGGTTGGTTCGGGGCTGGCGGGCGGCGCGGCGGCGGCCACCCTGGGCGAGCAGGGCTACAACGTCAAGTGTTTCTGCTACCAGGACAGCCCCCGGCGTGCCCACTCCATCGCGGCGCAGGGCGGCATCAACGCCGCCAAGAACTATCGCAACGACGGCGACAGTATCTACCGGCTGTTCTACGACACGGTGAAGGGCGGCGACTTCCGCGCCCGTGAGTCGAATGTCTATCGCCTGGCCCAGGTGAGCGTCAACATTATTGACCAGTGTGTGGCCCAGGGCGTGCCGTTTGCTCGTGAGTATGGCGGCCTGCTGGACAACCGCTCGTTTGGTGGGGCGCAGGTGTCGCGCACCTTCTATGCCCGTGGGCAGACGGGTCAGCAACTGCTGCTTGGTGCGTACCAGGCTCTTTCGCGGCAGATTGCAGCGGGCAAGGTGGCCATGTTCCCCCGCAATGAAATGCTTGACCTGGTGGTGATCAACGGGCGGGCGCGGGGCATTATCACCCGCGACATGACGACGGGCAAGATTGAACGCCATCTCGGCGACGCGGTGGTGCTGGCGACCGGCGGCTACGGCAACGTCTTCTACCTTTCTACCAATGCCAAGGGCTGCAACACCACGGCGATCTGGCGGGCGCACCGCAAGGGCGCATTTTTCGGTAACCCCTGCTTTACCCAGATTCACCCCACATGCATCCCGGTGCATGGCGACTACCAGAGCAAGCTGACGCTGATGAGTGAGTCGCTGCGCAACGACGGGCGCATCTGGGTGCCAAAGAACCCTGGCGACAGCCGCAGCGCGGACAAGATTCCTGAAGACGAGCGCGACTACTTCCTGGAGCGGAAGTACCCGAGCTTCGGCAACCTGGTGCCCCGCGACGTGGCCTCGCGCAACGCCAAAACTGTGTGCGACGAGGGCCGTGGGGTGGGGCCAGGCGGCCTGGGCGTCTACCTCGATTTTGCCGACTCGATCAAGCGGCTGGGGCGCAAAACGATTGAGGAGCGTTACGGTAACTTGTTCGACATGTACGCTCGCATTACGGCAGAAGACCCCTACAAGCAGCCGATGCGTATCTATCCCGCGATTCACTACACCATGGGTGGCCTGTGGGTAGACTACAACTTGCAGAGTACCATTCCGGGTCTGTTTGTGGCGGGCGAGGCTAACTTCTCTGACCACGGTGCGAACCGGCTGGGTGCGAGTGCGCTGATGCAGGGGTTGGCTGATGGTTACTTCGTGTTGCCCTACACCCTGGCCGATTACCTGGCCCAGGCTCCACTGGACAAGGTTAGCACCGATCACGAGTCCTTCCGCGAGACCGAGAGTGACGTGACCGGGCGTATTCAACACCTGCTTTCCATCAAGGGCAAGCGCACGGTAGACTCATTCCACCGTGAGTTGGGCCAGATTATGTGGGACGAGTGCGGTATGGCCCGCAACGAGCAGGGTTTGAAGAAAGCTTTGCAGCGTATTCCCGAACTGAAGGCCGAATACTGGGAGAATGTCTGCGTGCTGGGGGCCAACGAAGAGGTCAACCAGTCGTTGGAGAAGGCCGGGCGGGTGGCCGATTTCTTTGAACTGGCCGAGTTGATGTGCCTCGACGCGCTGCAGCGCTCCGAGTCGTGTGGTGGCCACTTCCGCGAGGAGAGCCAGACGCCGGAGGGCGAGGCTCAGCGCGACGACGCCAACTTCTCGTATGTGGCGGCGTGGGAGTTTAGCGGCGACACCAGCAAGCCAATTTTGAACAAAGAGCCGTTGAACTTCGAGTACGTTCACCCGACGCAGCGCAGCTACAAGTAGAGTTACGAGTGGCGAATTACAAGTAGCGAGTTTTGTTTTATTGCTTGTAGTTCGTCATCTGGAGTATACATTATGGGCATGGGGATGAAGTTGACATTGCGCGTCTGGCGGCAGAAGAACCGGATGTCGCCAGGACGGTTTGCAACCTATAACGTGGACGCTAGCCCCGACATGTCCTTTCTGGAGATGTTGGATGTGCTGAACGAAGACCTAATTATGAAGGGCGAAGACCCGGTAGCCTTTGATCACGACTGTCGCGAGGGTATCTGCGGCACCTGTGGCCTGATGATCAACGGGGTGGCCCATGGCCCGGAGCAGACGACGACCTGCCAGTTGCACATGCGCAGCTTCAAAGACGGCGACGAGATCACCATTGAGCCGTGGCGGGCCAAGCCCTTCCCGGTGCTGAAGGACTTGATGGTGGATCGTGGTTCGTTTGACCGGGTGATTCAGTCTGGTGGCTATATTTCGGTTTCTACCGGCAGCGCCCCGGAGGCCAACGCCACGCCGGTGCCGAAGGATTTCGCCGATAAATCTATGGATGCGGCGGCCTGCATTGGCTGCGGGGCGTGTGTGGCGGCCTGCCCCAACGCCTCGGCCATGCTCTTCGGCGGGGCCAAAATTGCGCACCTGGGCTTTTTGCCCCAGGGCCAGGCCGAGCGTTCGCAGCGGGTGCTGAAGATGGTGGAAAAGATGGACGAGGAGGGCTTCGGCAGCTGCACCAACATCGGCGAATGCTCTGCCGTCTGCCCCAAGGAGATCAGCCTCGACGTGATTGCCCGCATGAACCGCGACCTGATCTGGGCCAGCCTGACCAAAGGCGGCGAGAAGGAGCGCAGTTCGGGCGGCGGTTGATAGCGATGAGCGAGTAGCGATTGGCGATTTGAGACCCGTGTCGTGGGAACAACCGCGACACGGGTTTTTGATTCATTGTAGGGCAGAGACAGCCTAGCTATGAGCAATGACCGATAGCAGTGGAATAGCAGCAGCTAAATATAACAGGAAGCGCCAACGTTTCTGTGCATGCCTTTTGCCTGGACTTTCTCATTACCTTAAGAATTGCCTGAGCTATCTTAAATACCAGCCCTCACAACGCTTACGGTTTGTGGTCGTCATTTGTATTGCGCCCCCGCCGCCCCGCCCGCCAGTGGCGGAACTGCTGCACCAGCGCCAGCACGCCTACCGCTACCGCCAGCACCGCCAGCCCCACCGTGAACCCAAACGGCAGCCGGGCATAGGACACCTGGGCCAGCACGGCCAGCATCACGGTGAGCATAAAGAAGGGAGTGCGTGCAAACATAGGGATTGACGATTGATCCTTCGACAGGCTCAGGGCAGGCGGATTGACGATTGACGAATTAGGTGATGTGTAGGGCGTACTACGTACTGCGTACCTCAGCGCTCCACACAAACTACTCGTCATTCTCAATTCTCAATTCTCAGTTTTACCTCATTGCCCCCTCGTGCCGCAGCAGCCAGCCCTTGCGATCCATGCCGCCGCCATACTTCACCAGCCGCCCGTCGCTGCCGATGAGCCGGTGGCAAGGGATGACGATGGAGATGGGGTTGCGGCCGTTGGCTGCGCCCACCGCCCGCGCCGCCGCCGGGTTGCCCAACTGCGCCGCCAACGCCCCGTAGCTCCGGGTTGTGCCCGGTGGGATGGCCCGCAGCGCCGCCCAGACCTGCTGTTGAAACGACGTGCCGCCCGTGCAGACGGCAATTCCATCAATGGTATGCAGCTCGCCCGCAAAATAGGCCCGCAGGCGGCTGCTGAACTCGCACGGGTCGGCGGCGGCGTGGAGACTCACGCTGCCGTAGCGCCGCCGCAGCGACGCTGCAAAGCGGGTCTCGCTATCGGCGAATTCCAGCGCACAGAGTTGCCCGCCCTCCACCGCAAGGAGGATGGAGCCAATGGGCGATTCGAGTTGGTCATAGTTAAGGAGCATGACGAGTGACGAGTGACGAATGACGAGTGACGAATGACGAGTGACGAATGACGAGTGACGAATGACGAATGACGAGTGACGAATGACGAGTGACGAGTTAACTAGACTCATCGCTCATCGCTCATCGTTCCCCGTTCCCCGTTCCTCAATCTTCGTTGCCACTGCCGAAGACGAGCCGCCCTTCGTGGGGGTGTTTGCCGCGCACGCGGGCGATGAGGTTGGGCAGGTAGGGCAGCAGCAGTGCAACGAGGGTCAGCAACAGCAACGTCAGCGAGATCGGACGGGTAACAAAGATTGAGAGATCGCCCTGACTGATGGAAAGGGCGCGGCGAAACTGGGCTTCCATCAGCGGCAGCAAAATTGCGCCGAGAATAAGTGGGCCAACGGGAATATCGAAGCGGCGCATAAAGAAGCCCAGCACGCCAATCGCATACATGATAAGCACATCCAAAACACTGTTGCCCTGGCTGTAGACCCCCAGCGTAGCAAACACCAGAATGCCGCTGTAGAGCAGCGGGCGCGGCACGGCCA
>JALONX010000513.1 GCA_025454695.1 Chloroflexaceae bacterium | reverse complement strand
AGCAGTTCCTTGATGCGGACAAGGAAGCGCACTGCCTCGCTGCCGTCTACAATGCGGTGGTCGTAGCTGAGGGCCAGGTACATCATTGGGCGGATGACGATTTCGCCCTTGACGACGATGGGCCGCTCTTCGATTTTGTGCATGCCGAGGATGCCGACCTGGGGCGCATTGAGAATCGGCGTGGACATGAGCGAACCGTAGATGCCGCCGTTGGTGATGGTAAAGGTGCCGCCCTGCAACTCGGCCAGGCTTAGTGTGCCCGCTCGGGCTTTGCCCGCCAGCTCGCCAATCTCCCGCTCGACCTGGGCGAAGCTCTTGCGGTCGGCGTCGCGCACCACTGGCACCACCAGGCCTTCGTCGGTGCCCACGGCTACGCCGATGTCGTAGTAGTGCTTCACCACCAGCTCATCGCCCTGAATCTCGGCGTTGAGCAGCGGAAAAGCCTTGAGTGCGCCGATGACCGCTTTGCTGAAGAAGGACATAAAGCCCAGGCCCACGCCGTGCCGCTCCTTGAAGCTGTCTTTGCGCCTGGCCCGCAACGCCATCACCGCGCTCATGTCCACCTCGTTAAAGGTGGTGAGCATGGCGGCGGTGCGCTGCGCCTCCACCAGGCGTTTGGCAATCGTCTGCCGCCGCCGCGACATGCGCTGGCGGGTTTCGCGTGCGATTGACGATTGACGATTGACGATTGACGATTGATCGGGTGTAGGTGTAACTGGGGCGGGTGCAGCTGGCGCAGGCACTGGTGCATGTGCAACAGCGGGCGCGACCGCCACCGAAGCCACTGGCTCCGGTCTTCGGTCTTCGGTCTCCGGTCTACCGCTGCTGGCCCGCAACACGTCTTCTTTCGTCACCCGGCCACCCGGCCCGGTGCCCTGGATGCCGCGCAAGTCAATCCCCTGTTGCGCGGCGATCTGCATGGCTACGGGGGTGGCGGGCACCTCGCTAGCGGCCCGCTGGCCATTGGTTGCCGGGGCGGGCGTGGGGGCGGGAGCTGAGGTAGGGGCAGCAGCCCAGGAACCGGCGCTGGCCGTTGAGTCCTGGCCTTTTTCTGAAGTCGCTTCAGTTTTACTGGCCGGAGCCTCCGGTCTCCGGTCGTCGGCCTGCCCTGAGCCAGGTCGAAGGGTCTCCGGTCTCCGGTCTGCAATCGTCGCCAGCACATCGCCAATTTTGACCGTTTCACCTTCACCCTTGACGATGGCGGCAAGCGTGCCGGATTGCTCGGCGGGAACCTCAAGATTCACCTTATCGGTTTCCAGCTCCACCACCGCTTCGCCCGCTGTCACCGCATCGCCTGCCTGCTTGAGCCATTTGCTCACCGTCGCTTCAACGATGGACTCACCCAGGGGCGGCACTTTTATCTCAAAAGCCATTGATAAACTCCGTAACGTATTTACGATTTACGATTGCCGTGGCTACAAAGAATAAGCAGGTGCAAAACTCAACAAATGTCACCCACGGACTCACAACTGATTTTAAATCCTGGTAGTGCGTGTCCATAGTGTCACCCTGAGCGAAACGAAGGGTCTTGGCGCAAGATCGCACAAGATTCTTCGCTTCGCTCAGAATGACATGTGACAACGATCAAACCAGACTGAATGTGAATCCTTTGCGTGCTTTGCGGCTTTGCGAGAGCTACAAAATAATTACGGCTTTTCGAGAGCAACAAACACTTACTTCGTCACCACGTCACCGACGCCCTGCACCACCGCCCGCAGAATGCGGCCCTGTTCGGCCACATGGGCGCTGAGCGAGCCTTCCGCCGGGCTGGCCGATTCACCCCGCCCGCAGTAGCTCAGCGGCAGATCGTTGCCCGCTAGCTCCCGCAGCTTCGGCGCGATGTAGCTCCACGCCCCCATGTTCTGCGGCTCCTCTTGCAGCCAGACCAGCTCGCGCAGGCCGGAGTAGCTGTCAATCAAGGCGCTGAGTTCCGCCGCCGGAAAGGGGTACAACTCTTCAACCCTGGCCACAGCCACATCGTCCACCCCGCTGAGCAAGCCGCTATTGACCAGATCAACATAAACTTTGCCGCTGCACAGCACCAGCCGACTGACGTTTTCGGGGTGGATGCTGCCGGGCGGCGGGCCAATCACCGGGCGGAAGGAGCCGCTGGTTAGTTCGTTCAGGTTGGAGGTGGCACGGGGGTGGCGCAGCAGGCTCTTCGGTGTCATCACCACCAGCGGCACCGGGTCTTGCCGAAGCGAAGCCGCCTGCCGCCGCAGCAGGTGGAAATACTGGGCTGCCGTCGTCGGGTTGACGACGCGGATGTTGTTGTGGGCACAAAGTTGCAGATAACGCTCCAACCGGGCGCTAGAGTGTTCCGGCCCCTGGCCTTCGTAGCCATGGGGCAGCAGCAGCACCAGCGAAGGGGTCTGGCTCCACTTGGCCCGACCAGAAACGATAAACTGGTCAATAATCACCTGCGCGCCGTTGCCGAAGTCGCCAAACTGGGCTTCCCACAGCACCAGCACATGGGGCGCATGCATGCTGTAGCCATATTCAAAGCCGAGCACCGCTGCCTCGGACAGAGGGCTGTTGTACACAGCAAACGAGGCTTTGGGCTGGGCAATGCGCTGCAACGGCACATAGCGGGCGCCAACATCGGTGCTGTAGAGTACGGCGAAGCGCTGGTTAAAGGTGCCGCGCTCGCTGTCCTGGCCCGTGAGCCGAATCGGTGTGCCATCGGCGAGAATGGAAGCAAACGCCAGCGCCTCGGCGTGCCCCCACTCAATGCCGCCATCCTGCTCCAGGGCCGTGCGGCGGCGCTGCAAAATGCGCTCCAGCTTCTCATTCGCGGCAAAGCCTTCGGGGCGTTCGAGCATGGCCTCGTTGAGGGTGCGCAGCTGCTCGGCGGGCACGGCAGTGGTAAGCGGGTTGGCGTGTTGGGCCGCATTTAGGGCTTCGTCGTGGTCGCCGTGGGCGTTATAGCCCTGGTGAGCGCGGGCTTCGGCCTGGCGCTGGGCCTGCCGCAAGCGATTGCGCAGCACCGTTACCATCTCGTCCGATTGCTCCTTTGTCACCACACCTTCGTTGGCCAGTTGCCCGGCCCAGATCTCGCGCACGGTGGGGTGCTTCGAAATTTTGGCATACATTGTTGGCTGGGTGTAGCCTGGTTCGTCGCCCTCGTTGTGGCCCCAGCGGCGGTAGCCCACCAGATCAATCAAAAAGTCCTTGCCAAACAGATCACGGTAGGCCCAGGCCATACGGGCTACGGCGATACAGGCCAGCACATCGTCGGCATTCACATGGACGATGGGAATCTCAAAGCCTTTGGCCAGGTCGCTGGCGTAGAGCGTCGAGCGGGTGTCGGAAGGATTGGTGGTGAAGCCAACCTGGTTGTTGGTGATAATGTGAATCGTACCGCCAGTGCTGTAGCCATTCAGCCGCGAAAGGTTAAGCGTTTCGGCGACCACGCCCTGACCGGGGAAGGCCGCGTCGCCGTGGATGAGGATGGCGAGCGAGGCTTCTTTGTCCTGCGTTGGCAAACCGGGCTGGTCGTGCTGTTCCTGGGCGGCGCGGGCGCGGCCCTGCACCACCGGGTTTACAAATTCCAGGTGGCTCGGGTTGGGCGCTAGCGTAATCGGCATCTGGTTAATGCCGCTTTCTTTGTAGGCCAGCCGTGCGCCCAGGTGATATTTCACGTCACCCGTCCAGCCGCCAGTGCCTTTGCCCGCTGGAGAGGCCCCGTCGTCGCGGTTGGCAGCATAAAATTCGGTCAGAATATCGGCGTAGGGCTTGCCGAGGATGTGGGCCAGCACATTCAGCCGCCCCCGGTGGGCCATGCCAATCACCACCTCGCGGGTGCCACCAGCCGCCGCGTTGCGAATCATGGCGTCCACCATCGGCACCATCATGTCGCAGCCTTCAATCGAAAAGCGCTTCTGGCCCACAAAGGTCTGGTGCAGAAAGCGCTCGAAGGTTTCGACTTCGCTGAGTCGCTCGAGCAATTCGCGCTTGCGGGCGGGCGTGAAGCTGTGGAAAAAGCGCTGGTCTTCGGCGGTCTGCCGGAGCCAGGTGCGCTCTTCATAGTTGTGAATATGGTCGGTTTCGTAGGCGATGCTGCCGCTATAGGTGCCGCGCAGCTTTGCCACCGCCTCTTCAGCGTTTTTCGCCCCTTCCACCAGGGGGCCACGCACGATGCTGGCCGGCAGCGCTTTCAGGTCTGCCGGGGTAACGCCCTGCACCTCCATCGTCAGGCCAGCATCGCCGGGGGGCGGGCTGCCCAGTGGATCAATCCTGGCATCCAGGTGGCCCAGTTCGCGAATATAGCGAATCAAGCGGGCGGCGCTGATGGTGCGGGTCACATCGTAGTTATGCGTGGGCGTACCTTCGGGGGCTGGCGGTGCCGTGTCGGCTGGTGGCGTCCAGGTCGCAAAAAAGGCGCGGGTGGCGGCATCTACCGCCTCGGGATTCTGGAGGTATCGTTCATACAGCTCCAGCACGTACCCTTCGTTTGGGCCGTGAAATAATGGTGTTTCTTGCATGTGTAGCTCACATTTCAGTTGGCAACATTGACAACAATTTTATCTTCTTCGCACAAAGCGTGACGTATATTGTAGCACGGTTCACGAAGAAGCTTCTGCCTGATTATGTACTGGTTTTTGTGCAGAAGATACAAAAAGCGACCACAGGCGGGAGACCGGAGACCAGAGACAAGATGACAAGATGACAAGGTGACAAGGTGATCGATTTCGCAGCCTTCAGCCTTTGAATACACAGTACGTTTCACGTTTCACGCATCACGGACGACGCATCGATTCTCAGTGCTACCCAGGCTCTAATCGCCAGTCTCCAATCGCTCATACCTGCTGCAACGGAATAATCCATAGCCAGATCACGGCGGTGATGGTGGTGGTGCCGCCGATCACCAGCAGATGAAACACTTCGTGAAAGCCAAAGACTCGTGGAAACGGGTTGGGCCAGCGCAAGGCATAAAACACCGCGCCGATGGTGAACAGCAGCCCGGCCCCCACCAGCAGCAGCACCGGCAGCAGCGAGAGTGCATGTAGCACCTGGGGCTGCATCACAAGCGAAAGCCAGCCCATGCCGATATAGAGCAAAATCACAAACCAGCGCGGCATGTGAATGGTGAAGATGGAACTGGCCGC
>JALONX010000512.1 GCA_025454695.1 Chloroflexaceae bacterium | reverse complement strand
CTGGCGATTACACCGGCCACAAAGGCGGTGCTGATCACCACGAGCAGGGTGTTGAAGTAGCGCCGAACCAACTCCTGGCGCACCACCTGGGCTACCGAGGCGGCCCCAAATGTCACCCCAAACACGGCCCAGTCGCCGCCGAACAACCGACTGAAGGAGGCGCATGCCAGCCCGACCATAAACGCCACCAGCCAGCGGTTGTAGCGGTGTGGCAGCTTCCCAATGCGCCGCAGGGCTGTGCGCACCTTCGCCCGGTTCAGCCGCCCCTCGGCCACGCCCCGGCTCACGTCGCTCACCTCGGAGACAATGCTGAGATTGACGCCAATGTTGGCCACCCGCCGCACGCGGGTGCGAAATTCCTCACCGCTCACAGCGGTCACAATGATGACATTGGGCGAGACCAGAATGTCCATCCAGTCGCATCCCAGGCCCGTGCCCAGCCGGTGTACCGTTTCTTCCACCCGCGCTGCCTCGGCCCCGTGTTGTAGCAGCAGTTGCCCAGCCCACAGGGCCAGTTCGGTGACATCACGTAGCTCGTCGTGGCTCAACGGCGGTTTGGTAATAAGTTGATCGAGGAGTGGGTCTTTAAGGTGCATGCAAGATTGACGATTGACGATTTGCAGATCGGCAGAAACGCAGAGACGCAAAGATGCAGAGACGCAGCGAAATAGACAATATTACGCATTATGCATGACGCCGCACGTTTCACGCTTCACGCAGTACGCAGTACGCGGACTGAAGTCCGCACTACGTATCACGGATTACGCAGTACGCAGTACGCCTCACGTTTCAACATTCTCAACTCTCAATGCTCAATTCGCGGCTTTCCACCGGCAGCGTGAACGAAAACGTGCTGCCCTGGCCTTCGGTGCTTTCAAACCAGATTCGCCCGCCATGTAATTCTACCAGCTTGCGGGTGATGCTCAGGCCCAGGCCCGTGCCGCTCACCTGGTCGCGCAGGGGGTTGTCGGCCCGGTAGAACGGGGTGAAGATGTAGGGCTGGGCGGTTTCGCTGATGCCCACGCCGCTGTCGCGCACGTCCACCCGCAGGGTGTGGCCGCCATTGCGCAGCTTCACTTCCACCTGGCCGCCGGGCGGGGTGTACTTGCATGCGTTGCCAAGCAAATTCACGGCAATCTGTTGCAGGCGCTGTTGATCGCCCTGGATCGGCGGTAGGTTATCCTGCAAATCCAGATACAGGTCAATCTGCCGCTCGCTAAACTGGTTGTAGAGACTTTGCGACGTGTCCCGTAGCAGCTCGGCCATGTTCACCGGCTCGCGGCGCAGGCGCACCTCGCCCGACTCAGCCCGCGACATGTCCAGCAATTCATCAATCAGCTGCACGAGCCGTACCACGTTGTTTTTGATCACCCGCAGAAAGTCGCGCTGCTGGTCGCTGAGCGGGCCAAAGGTCTCCAGCAGCAGCATGTCTACATAGCCACGGATGCTGGTCATTGGCGTGCGCAACTCGTGTGAGGCGGTGGCCACCAGTTCGCTCTTCAGTCGGTCAGCCGCCTCTTCACGGGTCATGTCGTGGTAGACCACCACATTGCCCAGGGCTTCGCCCCGGCTTGTGACCACGGGCGCAGCGTGTGCCCGCACGGTGCGCTCGCCCAGGGTGATTTTTTGCAACTGCTCACCAGTGTGCGTTTCAGCCTGTGGTGCGCCGGGCAGGCTGGCCAGCGGGCGTTCCAGAAACAGCGCACCGGTGATGCCGAGAATCTCTTCGGCAGCCGGGTTGATGATGCGGATGCGCCCCTGCCGGTCGCCCACCACCACGCCGTCGCCGATGCTGCTGAGAATCGCCATCAGCTTGCTGGCCTCTTCTTCCCGCTGTTGCACCAGGGCTTCCAGCCAGTCGCTCTGTGTCGAGATATGGTGATAGAGTTTGGCTTTGGAAAGGGCCACGGCAGCCTGGCCAGCGGCAGCCAGCGCGATCTGGGCATGGTCGTCGGTGAAGTGGTTGACGCCAGAATGGATCAGCACCAGCACACCGAGGGACTCCTGATCCAGCAGCACTGGCACCGTCAGGGCCGAGCGGGCCTGAATGTCGTAGACGCTGCGGAACTGCCAGCGCTCGTCGCGGGTGGTGTCGGGCACAATCACCGTTTCTTTGTTGGCCAGCACCCACCCCGCCAGGCCTTCGTCGCGGGCCAGGCCTTTGCCGGGGCTGGCCGCCGTGGTGCCAAGGCTAGTGCGGTAGCTCAGCCGTCCGCTGTCGCCATCCAGCAGCATAATGCCGCCACGCTCGGCCCCGGTGCTCTGGGCCACCAGCGCCAGGGTCTGTTCCAGCACCTGCTGCTCATCTAGCGAGACGGAAAGGGCGCGGGCGATGTGATAGAGCACCTCGGCCCGGTCGCGGGCGCGGCGCAGGTCGTCGGCACTGGCGGCCAGTTCAGCGGTGGCCTGCTGCACCCGCTCTTCCAGCGTGCTGTAGAGCGTGGCGTTATCCAGCGCCGCCGCCGCCTGGTTGGCCAGGAGTTCCAGCAGGGGCAGGGCTTCCAGCAGGGCCGGGCGGCCATCGCGGGCGGCAGAAACGGTGAGTACGCCGGTGGTTTCGTTCAGCTGGCTCACCAGCGGCAGCAGCAGGTGGCATTCATCGGGCAGAGTGCGGAAGGGCAGCCGCTCGGCCAGCACGCCCTGTGCCCCCACCGCCTGGCCTGTTTCCAGCAGATTGGAAAAGGTTTCCCACAGCAGCGGTACCTTTTCCACCGCTGTGAGTCGTCGCCCGCTGGCCCCAATCGCCACTGCCACTCGGGTCTGGCCAGTTTCCCAGTCGTTCTGGCAGAGGGTTACACAATCGAAGTCGCCTGCCGCCTGCACCGCACCGGCCACATCTTCCAGCACCGTTTGCACCCTGGTGGTGACGCGCATGCGGTTGGAAACGAGCAGAAACTGTTGCAGCGCCTTTTCGCGGGTGCGCGAGCGCATCTGCAAGGCCTGCTGCCCACTCATCACCCGTTCCAGCACCAGCAGAAATAGGCCGACCGCTGCGCTCTGCAACAGCCAGGTTGTTACAGCGGTAGGCTGAGACTCACCAGGTGCTAGCAAGGCAAACAGGCCGTAGCCGCCCCACATGGCCAGCGCCAGCAGCACGCCCCGGCTCTGCGGTAACAGCAGCAAGGCCGAGATCATTGGCAAGGCCACCGCCAGCCAGAAGGGGCTGGCATAGCCGCCGCTGGCCAGCACCAGCGCAAGCGCCAGGCCGTAGGTCGCCACCAGCAAACCCAGGGCCAACAGGCGCTGCCGGGAGGAGCGGGGCGCGAGGGTAAAAGCACTGAGGGGAGCCACAAGCAGCAGGGCCAGCAGCAGCAGCAGCGTCGGGGAGAAGAGCGCCGCGCCAGGGTTCAGGCGGGCAACATGCACCACCAGCAGCAGCGCCAGAACCAGGCCATAGCCCAGAGCCAACCAGCGTCGGTCAATGCTGGCCGTTTGCCCCCCGTAGGGCCTGCTGCGTTGTGGTGGTGGCGCTACATCCATGCAGAGATTGCGAGTTATGAATCTACTACGTACTGCGTGCTGCGTACTGTTCGATGAGTCTTCACCGTTGATGTATGCAGTACGCAGTACGCAGTACGCTAATCCTCCAATGCCAGCACAGCCATGCCCAGCCCAATGCAGCCCCAGAAAAGGGCGACCATGTGGCTGAACTCGATGTTGAAGAAGTAGTGGTCGGCCAGGCCCACCGCCAGCGCCGCCACAATGCCCGCCTGCGCCCCCAGCAACCAGCTGGCCCGCTCTTCGTCTAGCCGGGGCAGCGCCCGCAGGGTGATCACAAACCAGGCCGCCACAATCGCCAGAAAAATGGCCAGTCCGGTCAAACCGATGCGCTGCGCTATGGCCAGGTAGATGCTGCTTACCCCCGCCGTCAGGTCGAGGTCGGGGGCCTGGCCAAAGCCAATGCCAAACCAGGGGTAGCGCTGAATGATGTTGATGGCGTTCTGAAACTCGGCCAGCCGCATCTGCTGGGCCTGATCTTCAAATTGCACCCCGGAAACGACCCGATCTACAAACTGGTCGCCGATGCCCAGGCCAAACAGCAGCACCGCCGCCAGCAGGGCTGCTGCCAGCATGGCCCACCAGAGCTTGCGATAGCGCACCGTCGCCAGAAACACCACCGCGATAATGACGCCAAACAGAGCCGCCCGCGAAAAGGTCAGTAGCAGCGTCAGCATCATCACGCCGACGATGCCAACCAGCTGCCAGCGAGGCAACATGGGCCGGGCAGCGAAGAGTTGGGCCGCAGCAATGGCCCCCACCAGCGCCAGCATGCCGCCAAAGCTGTTGGGGTCAACCGAGGTGCCGATGGCCCGTTCTAGCCCTGCTGTGTCATCTTCCACAAACCGCAGCACGCGGCCTTCGGTGGGGTAGCCAATGCGCCCCAGGCTGGTGAGCAGCCGCAGGGCCGTATCGTCGGGCAGGGCCAGCAACAACAACCCCAGCAACCCCGCCGCGCCCCCGCACCAGAGCAGTGCTCGCATGGCGAAGCGGCCATGTGCCCTGGTTGTCACCACATTCACCACGCTGAAAAAGAGCAACACGCCCAACACGAATTTGACATAATTGTGAAGCGTAGTAGTGTCAGGCAAGCCACGGGCACCCAGGTAGAGCGCAAAAAAGCTAAAGCCGAGAAAGCCCAGAATCGGCAAACCCAGCGACGTGAGTCGCAAACGGTAGCTATCGCTGCGGGCCAGCAGGCGCAGCACCCACACCCCTAGCAGCGCCCCACCCGCCAATGTAAGGAAGTTGGGCGTGATGACGGCCCGGAAGGGCAGGGTGGCAAAGGGCAACAGGGTGATAATCGCAAACACACTCAGCAGGGCCAGGCTGGTGCTGGTGAGCATGGCCAGGCCAGCCGCCAGGCCCAGCAGCCCCGCCAGCACATAGATCGGCCCAAAGGCCGCCGCCCCGCCCACCATGCCGCCAAGGGCCAGCGCCAGGGCCGCTGCCACCACCGGCGACTCGACCAGCATGCGCCGCGCCCGTTCCGGCAGGTCATTCAGTTGGATATTGGTACGTTGCATGTCCGATTGACTATTGATGGAAGGCTGACCGGAGATCGAAGACCGAAGACCGGGGCCAGAGGTAGCAAAGGAAATAGAGGAAATGAAGGAAAT
>JALONX010000511.1 GCA_025454695.1 Chloroflexaceae bacterium | reverse complement strand
GTGCTAGTGGTAGTTGGGGTTGCGGCAATCTTTAGTGCCTTCGGTTGGATGGAAGTAGATGCCCCTTTATCACTGCGTTGCTGACCATCCTGAGCTTTTCAGTGCATGATACCATCGTCGTTTTCGACCGGGTGCGTGAGAATCTTATCAACCGCCGACCAGGCGAGACCTTTGATGAGATTGTGAATCATAGCCTGGTGCAGACCATGCCCCGATCAATTAATGCTCAGCTTACTACCTTGTTTACGCTTGTTGCACTGCTGCTCTTCGGCGGTGATACCATCCGCACCTTCATCTTCATCATGCTCGTCGGCTTGATCAGCGGTACCTATTCCTCCATCTTTAACGCCTCGCAATTGCTGGTGGTGTGGGAACACCGCGAGTGGGAGCGCTGGTTCCGCCGAGGCCCCAGCGAGGGCGAGCAAACACCTGTGGTTAGCGGGTAACGCACTCATACACCGCACAGGGTGCGACAAGTTGGGATGGAGCATGTTTGCAGGGGCCGCAATTGATACGTTCATTTGCGGCCCCTTGTGGATGTTGTGGGGTTGTGCGAGTGTATACGTCCTGTCACGTCTTTGCGAAGCAACGCTATGACCATTCCAATCATCACCCTCACCACCGACTTTGGAACCCGCGATAGCTACGTGGGCATTATGAAGGGTGTGATCCTGAGTGTCTGCCCGCGTGTGCAAATCGTTGACATAACACACGATATTGCGCCGCAAGCCGTTGTGCAGGGCGCACTGCTGCTGCCCACGTTTCTGGACTATTTTCCGCCGCATGCCATTCATGTGGGGATTGTTGACCCTGGCGTGGGCAGCGCTCGCCGCCCGCTGGCCCTGGCAACGCCCCAGGGCTACTTTGTTGGCCCAGACAACGGCCTCTTCAGCCTGGTGTGGCGCAACGCCCAGGCCCGCTGGCCCGGCCAGGTGCATGCAGTGGAACTGCGTGAGGCGCGCTTCTGGCTGCAAGGGGTCAGTTCGACTTTTCACGGGCGTGACATCTTTTCGCCGGTAGCGGCCCATCTCGCCAATGGCGTGTCCTTTCACGAGCTTGGCCCTACACTCGATGCTCCCGTGTTGCTGGAGTTACCCGAGCCGGTGCGTGAGTCGGCAGGACGCCTGCGGGGCGAAATGATCTATATAGACCACTTTGGGAATTGCATGAGCAATATCACCACTGCTCATTTGCAGGCGCTGGGGCCGCTCGATCAGCTGCTGGTTCACATCGGCGATCAGCCCGCTGCGCCTATTCGCAACACCTACGCCGATGTTGCACCCGGCGCAGCCCTTGCGTTGATTGACAGCAACCACCACCTGGAATGGGCGGTGAGCAACGGCAATGCCAGCCAGCGTTTTGGCATTGTTGTTGGCACGTCAATTGTCGTGGAACAACAGGCGTAATTTATGTCGTCCCCTTCAACCTGCCTGCGGATTTTAATCGTTGATGATGATGTTGCGATTTGCCGTAACCTGCACATGGTGCTGGAAATGGAGGGCTATGCCGTGGAGCAGGCCCACAGTGGCACCGCCGCACTCGCCCACCTCAGTTTGCAGTCGTTCGACCTGCTGATCACCGATCTGGCTATGCCCGATATTAACGGAATGGCGCTTATTCGCCATTGCAAAGAGCGCAATCTTGACCTGACGGTGATTATTATGACGGGTTATGGCTCTATAGAGAGCGCCATTCAGGCTTTGCAACTGGGGGCCTACGACTATGTGCTAAAGCCTTTTGAGCCGAAGATGTTGCTTGCAGCCGTGGCTCGGGCCGCCGAACGGCAACACCTACGCCAGGAACTAGAAGAGCGGCGCAACCTGGCCTTACTCAGCCAGATGGCCTACACTCTGCGGCACGAAGTGAACAACCCGCTGGCGGCGATTATGGGCCTGGCGCAACTGCATCTCGATGATTGTTCATTAAGCGATGAACTGCGGGCTGACCTGGAGACGATCAGCCACAGCGCCCGCCGAATCAGTGATGTGCTACAAGGCCTGGCCCAATACCACCCGCTACCGGCGGATGAGTCGCTGCCCGACGACGGCAACCCGCCTGTCTTCAACACATGAAACAACGTTGCGCTGCTAGGCGAAAAACAACGCGCCCGGCACGATTTTCGTGCCGGGCGCGTTAGCTTATGCTACATGTGGTCATGCGTTGCTCTGTTGTGCCCGTTCCACTCGTTCTACCGGAATGGCCGGCTCGTGCATCAGCCAGTGGTAACATGCGGCGGCCACCGGGGCCAGCAGCCAGAAGTTGAGCAATCGGAAGATGATCGCCGCCGGGGTGGCCGCCGCACCCGCCCCAAACTGGGTCAGCACCGCAATCAGGGCCGCTTCCACGGTGCCGCCGCCACCCGGCAGAATGTTAAATGAACTAGTGACGAGTGCGATGCCAAAGGCGGTCATCACCACCAGAAAGCTGACGGACGCCCCCAGCGCGTAGAGCACAAATAGCATGGCCAGGCTGTGGCCGCTCAGGGCGATGAATTGCGTCAGCACCAGCCAGGCCATGTCGCGGCCCCGGCTAGCAATCAGTTCCCGCCCGCGCACCAGTTCTTGCACCAGGTTCAGCACCCGCTCGTCGCTCCAGTTGCGCCGGAGCAGGCGGGCGGTGACGTTTTTCAGCCAGAGTGCCCAGCGGTTGAGCGTTTGCTCGTCGCGGGTGAGGATAAACACCGCGCTGGTGATGATGGCCCCGGCCACCAGCCCGGCGATGTAGCTCGCCAGCCCGGCAGTGACTTGCCGAAAGGCCAGGTAGGTCAACCCCAGAAAGAAAAAGAGCAACATGGTGATGACGTAGCTGATTGTTTCGAGCGACGCCACCAGGGCCGATTGCCCGGCTGACACACCCCGGCGGTTGAAGAAGCTGACCAGAAAAGCGTAGCTTCCCACACCGCCAGCGGGCACCGACTGGCTAATGGTGATGGCCACCAGCGCTGAAGCCCACAACCGCCACCATTCTACATGATGCCCGAGCGAACGTAACACGATGTGGAGTACCTGCGAACTTATCAGGTAGCTGAGCAGAATAACCACCAGCGCGGCGAGCAGCCACAGCGGGCGCGTTTCACGCAGCAGGCCAAAGTCCTTAATCAAGGTCTCACGGTTGATAATCGCCAGAATAACGATGCCCAGGCTGATGCAGATGCTGATGAGAAGATGCCAGCGTCGTTGTTGCATGCCTATCCTTTCCGACGGAAAGAACCACCACTTACCAGAGGATGCTAAACGCGCCCTCTTTGCCAGTTGGCTCCTCCCAATTGACTTCGACACGATCAACACGGGCGCTTGATGGGCCGCTGTAACACCAACTTACCAGGCGTTGGACAGCAGAACGTGTGCCTTCAAACACCGCTTCTACCCGTCCATCTTTGGTGTTACGAACCCAGCCTTCCACCCCGGCCTGCCGGGCCTGGTCGCGGGCATAGGCCCGAAAGTTCACCCCCTGCACCTCGCCCTCCACAAACACATGCGCCCGTACCCGATCCATAACCCCTCTCCTTAAGACGCTCAGCAGCGATGAATTGTTGTAACTCCCCACCACGAAGTATAACGCAGCCCGGAAGTGGTTGCAATAAGGCGCGGGGTTGAGATACCCAGTTTTGCCACAGAGAGCACAGAGAACACAGAGGGTTTGAGAAATTGACGAGTGATCGGAGACCGGAGATTATCCGGGAAGGACGCGAAGGTTTTCGCACGCAATACGCAGTTGGCAGTTGGCAGTTGGCAGTTGGCAGTTGGCAGTATCTATTACTCGTTACGTTTCACATTGTACATAGACCTCCGTGCCCTCTGTGTACTCTGTGGCTTATTAGTATGGGTTCATTGCGGCAGTTGTAGGCTTCTGGTATACTTTCAAAGAGCAACAAACACAGGAACACCATGCCAGATCAACACCATATTCGTAACTTTTCGATTATTGCCCATATTGACCACGGCAAAACCACGCTCTCTGACCGGCTGTTGGAGATGACGGGCACTATCAGCGCCCGCGAACGGCGCGAACAGCTGCTGGACGCGATGGATTTGGAGCGCGAAAAGGGTATCACCATCAAGGCCAAGGCGGTGCGTATGCACTACAACGCCGCTGATGCCCAGGAATACGTGCTCAACTTGATTGACTGTCCTGGCCATGTGGATTTTACCTATGAAGTGAGCCGCGCACTGGCCGCCTGTGAAGGGGCGTTGCTGGTGGTAGACGCCGCTCAGGGTATTGAAGCCCAGACCCTGGCCAACGTCTACCTGGCGGTGGAGCACGACTTGACGATTATCCCCGTGATCAACAAAATTGACCTGCCCGGTGCCCACCCGGAGGAGGTGGCCGAAGAGATTGAGCGCGTCATCGGTATTCCCAAAGAGGAAGTGATTTTTGCCTCGGCCAAAGAGGGCATTGGCGTGCCAGAAATTCTCGAAGCGGTGGTGAAACGTATTCCACCGCCCAAGGGCAACCGCGAGCAGCCCACCCGTGCGCTGATCTTTGACTCGCACTACGATGCTTACAAGGGCGTGATTGCCTATGTGCGGGTGGTGGATGGCGTCTTTTCTAGCGGTTCACGCGTGCGCTTCCTTGGCACCGATGTAAAGACCGAAATGCTGGAGTTGGGCGCGTTCCGCCCGATGATGACCACGCTGCCCCAACTGGCCGCTGGCGAAGTGGGCTACATTGCGACCGGCCTGAAAACGGTGGAGGATTGCCAGGTAGGCGACACCGTGACGATTGATGGCCAGGCTCGAACCGAAGCGCTGCCGGGCTACCGCCCCGCCAAGCCCATGGTGTTCGCTGGCCTCTACCCGGTGGACAGCAACGCCTACACTGACTTACGCGAAGCCCTGGAGAAGCTCAAGCTCAACGATGCGGCCTTGTCCTACCAGCCCGAGAGCAGCACCGCCCTCGGCTTCGGCTTCCGCTGTGGCTTTCTGGGGCTGCTGCACATGGAGATTGTGCGCGAGCGGCTGGAGCGGGAATATAACCTCGATCTGCTGATCACCGCGCCGAGCGTGGGCTACCAGGTGTTGCAGAGCGACGGCGAAATTCTGGAGATTGACAACCCTTCCGAAATGCCGGAACTGAGCAAACTGGCCAGCATCGAGGAGCCAATCGTACAGATCAGCATCATCGCGCCCACCC